>JAJRTM010000705.1 GCA_024278285.1 Planctomycetota bacterium | reverse complement strand
TGCGATTCAAGATCATTTTCTATTCGATATCATTTCCACACAAACCTGTGCCACCGAAAAACCGGTCTTGATTGAAAAATATCATTACGGCGGAATGACCATTCGTGGCTCTGCCGAATGGACGGATGCAAACTTGTGTGACTTTCTGACGAGCGAAGGAAAAACAAGAGCCGATGGAAATCAGACCCGACCAAATTGGGTCGAAATGCACGGTTCACTAGATAGCGAACGAGTTGGTGTCACGATTTTCGATCATCCTCAGAACTTTCGCTTTCCACAGCCGGTTCGCTTGCACCCTTCCATGCCGTATTTCTGTTTTGTGCCTGCTCAGTTGGGAGAATTTAGTATCGAACCGGGAAAATCGTTCGTTTCCAGATATCGATATTGCGTCCACACCGCAAAACCAAATGCAGCCGTAGCCAATCAAATCTGGAAAGATTATACGCATCCACTACAAGCCCGCCTTGTGAAAGAGTAATTCAGCCGTAGGGTGTGCTGTGCACACTATCATGGTATTTTTATTTTGCAACATTCTTACGAAATTAAATTCGTAATGAAGCAGGATCGGGAAATCAAACTCAAACGATTGGTGTGCACAGCACACCCTACTTCCTACTTCCTTATCCGAGCGCGCACTATTCTTGGGGAACTCCACCAGAATACTTCATATTATTACCTCTCCCACAAAATACTTTCTCTGAAAGAGATTGAATATCATGACTGGTTTGCTTCGTCTGACAATTTTAACTTATTTACTTTCCTGTTTAATCAACACAAACATCATTTGCTATGCAGACGAACTACAAAGCAGTGCAACATTGCCAAGTTGTACGCCTGAAAAGCTGGGTATGGATTCGTTACGGTTGCGAATTATTGATGAAATTGTAACCGAAGGTCTTTCGCGAAAAAAAATGCCGGGGGCTGTTGTGCTCATCGGGTATCGCGGGCATATTGTGTATCACAAAGCTTTTGGCTACCTGCAAATTAAACCGCAGAAAATACCGATGCAGCCCGATACCGTTTTTGATCTCGCTTCGCTGACAAAACCTGTCGCAACGGCTTCAAGCATCATGACGCTGGCTGAACGAAAACTTGTTGATGTTGATGCACCGGTTGCCAAATATATTCCTGAATTCGCAGTCAATGGAAAAGAGAAACTCACGGTCAAACAACTGATGACTCACACCAGTGGTTTGATCCCAGATAATTCGACCAACGATTTCAAAAATGGTCCCGCGGAAGCGTTTCAGCTCATCCATGAACTAAAAACAGTTTACGAACCGGGAACAGATTTTCGTTATTCCGACGTCGGCTTTCTCGTATTGGCAGAAATTGTCGAACGTGTTTCTGGCAAGAACATTCATGAATATTCTCAGCAAAATTTGTTTGAACCACTCGGTATGCGAGAAACAGGATATCTTCCCAATGATGCACTAAAGAAAAGGGCAGCGGTCACACAACAGCGAAGTAATCATTGGATGAAGGGAGAGGTACATGATCCCAGGGCTTATGCGCTGGGAGGAATTGCAGGGCATGCCGGGCTGTTTTCGACCGCGAATGATCTTGCGTTGTTTGCGCAAATGTTAATCAATAAAGGATGCTTGAATGGTCACCGCGTGATGCGCCCCGAAACGGTTGAATTGATGACTGCGCCAGTGAAAGTTCCCGGCGGTTTCAGGACATTAGGTTGGGATTTTCGTTCGGCTTATTCTTCAAATCGAGGCGATCTTTTTTCCCAATCTGCCTTTGGACATGGCGGATTTACGGGAACAACATTCTGGATCGATCCAGAACAAAAACTTTTCGTCATCTTTCTCAGCAACCGCGTTCACCCGGACGGCAAAGGTTCGGTGAACCGACTCTCAGGAAGAATCAGCACCATCGCCGCCGCTGCCATTTGTCCAAACCATTAATAAACTATTTGACTGAATCGTAGGTCACGCATAACTCTTTACGAAGTGGAAACCACATTTGATGGGTGCAAGCACGCCATCCTACTTTTCCCGCAAGCATCATAGTCCAGTTCACCGATTTAGCGTGTAGGCAACGTTCAAAAATAGTTACTTTGAATTTACAGAGGGTTCCTTAACGAAAACAGCAGTTCTGTTTTCTGAATCAAACCGAATCACTGCTTGTGTCTCTTTTAGCTTGGCTGGTCCTGACAGTACCGTCCAGTCTCCTTCTGGGAGCAGAACATTTAATGCGTTGTTGGTGAACCGTTTTGCTTCGATTTTAATTTCATCTTTGGATGCCGTCACTGTTATCACGTGATCCTGCACATGAATTCTCGTGATGGTCAGTGAAGGCCACGCGGTTGGAAGTTTCGGATTGATTGAAAATCCGCTAGGAATCGGCTTAAAACCAAGAAATCCGTAAAGCATTGTTTGAGGGATAAGAACGGTCTCAAAGAATTCATGGTCGATTCCAAGCCCGCCCGCAGTACCGCCGCCTTGCAAGGTTCCTCTTCCCGGTTTTGCATAGTAAGCTCGATAGCCTCCCTGCTTTTGCACTTTATCGTACCAGGTAAGGATTGTCTGCATCCGCTGCCAGGCGTCGTCCGGACCGTTGATTTTGAGTCTTGACATCATATCGAAATAAGAAAATCCGAGGACCGCCCCACCATCCTGAACCTGACCTCCCCACGGATTACTTTCCGGGCCATGCCACGCCCAGACGTACCACTCTACATTCCGCTTCGTGGTGGCGCGTGGTGCAAATTCCCAGTGATAGATGTCATCCGCCTGCGAAGTATCTGTTTCGACAATACGTTTTCCCTCGATCCAATCCATAATTTCCCGTGCCTGTTGATCAGTAGCAAAACCATAATAAATGGCTTCCAAATTAAGAAACGTAAAACCGTAGTCGTGTGCAATGCCCTCGCTGTCGATGCAGGCAACAAATCGATTCGTCTTTTTGTTCCAGAATCGTTGAGTCGAAGAATTTCGGATTCGTAATGCCAACTCTCTCAGCTTGGCAGAGGTGAATTGATGCTTCGGCGGAGCAATTTTCCATTCAGGATGCGTTGCGATCTGTGACTCTAACATGGAAAGTCGATTCAAGGCATCAAACAGATAGATTGTCGCCAGGCAATCTTGATGACCAAAGGGGAGTAAGTCCCAATAATTGTTGCCAACGCCCTGTCCATAATGAATATCTTTGGTTCCATCGGCTGCCACATCAAATCCCGCTTTCCCGTTATGTCCGACCCATTTGACAAGCATGCCATTATTTTCCATCACCGAAAATTCATCGATTGTATATTTTATTGCCCTTCGTAATCGTGAAATATTCTTTTGGAGGAATTCGATATCTGTTGTCCAATTAAAATATTCAATCGATCCCTGCACGAACAAAATATTTGTAATCGGGTGCCTGGTATCGACCGCTGTGTGCATCGCCCGAAAAGTGAGTTCGACCGGAGCATCATTATTCCATTGGATGCGTAATTGCCTGATATTTCCTTTCCAAAGTGCATGTCGATAAACAGGAATGGCGGTGAACGAGAGACCGTTCCCTTTTTTCTGGGTCATTTCCGGTTGGAAGGAAATTTGCCTCGCCTTGCTGAATTCGGGAGCAGCGGTTGTCGTCCATTGTAGCACTGGTTTCACATTTTCAGGGAGTCGTTTGTGATCCCACTGCAATACAATAAATGGAGACGCGAATGATTTTGCATTACAAACAGGTGAAGTCAGCACTGCGTTGGCTCGCGTCAGCTTTAATTTCAAACCTTGTATTTTATCAAGCCCCTGCGGTTGGATACCCTCCAACTTCCAGCCTTCAAGAGTCGCTAAAGGGACCGAAAGAAACTTCGCGTAATGATCGTTCTCGTGTGTAAAATGCCAGCCTGCTCCCCCCGCTTGCTGCCAGGTCGGGAAAGGCCAGCCGTTCGGATGAGCCAGTCCGATATGCTGATCCATCGTGACATAACCTTCTGCATCAATGAATCTGCTAAGGAATACATTGCGATAATAGTCACGCATTTTTTTTGCTGAATAATCATCTCCGGTTGCAGGCCAAAAAATCGACATCGGTAACCACGCATCCCACAATGTACAAGCAGTGTGCGGCGAATCGTGCCGGTCAAACAAATCTTGCAGGCTGGCCATTTTCTTTTCCTGCCCCGGAACAATAAATGCGGGCAGCTTGTACTTCGGTTTCTCTTCTGCGTGAGCACCTGACGAAATAAATGAAATCGTTATGATGGCAAGGCTAACCCAGCACGGCTGGTTCATTTTGATAGCCGCAACCAAAAATTGTTTTTCTAAAAATTTGCGAGCCGTTCGCAAACTTTTAACGTTAGTAATATAGAATAAATATGTAGCCCTGAACAATTTGCAGCGATAACTATTTAATGACATTGTTTGTTTTATTTCTATATGGTTTCAATTAAAAAGATTGCCATAACTCTTCTGGGGCAATGCATGAGACCAGTTCTAACAAAATACAGGTTGCAAGTATATCAGGAATGCTGAGTAGATTGGATGAAGTATGAGTTCGCGTTGGGGAATCCATTACTGTAAGCTACTTTTTAAGTGGTTATTCCTAACCCGGATAAACCGGAAGAAAACAAATTTCAGGCGAGCCGGGTCAGTGATGACCCTGGTAACTTTCAAGTGCCAATTGGTTGCCGATCTGTGGCAGCAGAGTAACCAGGGGGTTAACACCCCCGGCTCGCCTGAAAATATCCCGCCACTTTTGCGCAGCATTTCATTGATAAGAGCCTAACTGGAAATAGTGTTCCCTTATTACCCTCGATTTATCGTCTTAAAAACAGGATTAGACATGGTTCGATGTATGTTGCTGCTGAGCGTTATTCTCGTCGGCTTGCATGTTTTGCAAGGACCGATGGATGCTTCTGAACGCCCCAATGTGCTTTTCATTTACCTGGATGATTTCGGCTGGAAAGATGCTGGGTTCATGGGGTCTGATTTTTTTGAGACACCTCACCTGGATCGGCTGGCGAAAGAAGGAATGGTTTTCACCAATGCTTATTCCTGTGCAGCGAACTGTGCGCCGGCTCGTGCCTGTTTGCTTTCAGGGCAGTACACTCCCCGGCATCGTATTTTCAATGTGGGAACGCGCCCGCGTGGCAAGAAAGAGCATCGACATCTCATGCACATCGCAGGAACCAATACGCTTGATCCTCAAATAAAAACCTGGGCGAATGTGATAAAAAAATCAGGCTATAGAACGGGAACAATTG
>JAJRTM010000704.1 GCA_024278285.1 Planctomycetota bacterium | reverse complement strand
TTATTGTGAACAAGGCGAGTTGGGTCACCGGCAGATCTGAGGCCCACCGGCATTATGAACACCTCTTTTTACTCATCTATAACTTGCATTATAGCAAGGCTCCCGGCAACTGCCCAACCGAACGTTTTGATACAACCGTCAAAGTGGACAAAACATACAAATAATCCGTCGCTCTCTACTTTCATAATTCCAATTCGACTTCCCATCTGATACTTTTTCACTGCTTGTAATGAGAGAGTCTGACGCCCCTTAACAATTTCCTTCTCTTTTTTGTTGTTCACAAAATTAAATGAATCCTATCGAATTTAAGCCTGTTTTGAAACGAATCCGCTGGGGTGGGCGGCGTTTGGGGACAATCTTGGCCAAGCAAATTGGTCCCCACCACGATTACGCAGAAAGCTGGGAAGTTTGTGACCACGGCGAAGATCAATCAATTGTTTCGACTGGTCCTTACGCTGGTTGGAAATTAAATAAACTTATTCGTGAATGCCCCGAAGATTTATTTGGTTCACGGGACGCGATC
Source organism: Planctomycetota bacterium (assembly GCA_024278285.1). Classification (GTDB taxonomy): domain Bacteria; phylum Planctomycetota; class Planctomycetia; order Planctomycetales; family Planctomycetaceae; genus Rubinisphaera. The sequence continues at coordinate 1,994 of JAJRTM010000704.1, read as the reverse complement.
TCCCAATTTCCGCTGTTGATAAAATTCCTCGATTGCATGGACAGGCTTTCGGTTCAGGTACATCCTGACGATTCACAGGTTGGCAAATACTTCCCCAATGAAAATGGCAAGACGGAAGCCTGGATTGTGATCTCAGCCGAGTTGGACAGTTTTATTTATGCAGGATTAAAAAACGAAGTCACCCCGGAAATTCTAAGAGCCTCTCTCGAAAACGGCGGCATCGAAGATTGCCTGCACCGCATAACCCCTTCGCCGGGAGAGTGTTACTACATCCCAGCCGGCACGGTTCACGCACTGGGCAATGGCGTTCTCATTGCAGAAGTTCAACAATCGAGTGATGTCACGTTCCGCCTTCACGATTGGAATCGCACGGACGCACAAGGTAATCGCCGCCCTGTGCATATCGAGCAGGCAATGGAATGCATCGATTATCAACGTGGTCCCATTCAGCCGGTAGAACCAACATTGCTGCATCAAGATGAAAATGCAGAACTGAACCAACTGATCGATTCCCCCTTTTTTCGTATCGATAAACTATTGATTCACAACAAATATCTACTGCCTGCCAATTCAACGTGTAAAGTAGTGACGTCTCTTTCCGGGAAGGGGACAATGAGTACCAAAGAAAATTCCTATTCGCTACCAGTCGGGAAAACATACCTCATCCCCGCCACCTGTGATGATCTTCACTTTGAATCTGAAAGCGACACCCCCAATAATATTTTGATTGCAAGCCTTGCTGATAAAGCATAGTCGCGAGGTATTCTCTTCGGCACAATATGAATACTTCAACTGAACCAAAACCGTCACGCTATCGCATATTGCTCATTTACTGTTCAGCGGTTTTGCTCCTTGTCATCTCTGTTTGCCTGTGGATACAACCGGACTGGCTGGCTCCAGTGAGCATTGTTCCCGCATGGTGCTGGTTGCTACCTGGCGTTATTTTGGTTTGTCTGGGATACAATCGGAAATATAAAACAACTTTTTCAATTGTTCTCTTCCTTTGGATTCTGTTTACCGCGATTTTTATTGAAGAGGCTCGAAGTATTCTTTTCAGTAGAAGCACGCCGACTTCACAATGGAAAAACGCACAAGAAAACGGCTTGGGCATTCGTGTTCTCTCTTTGAATTGTGCAGGCAATGCTCGCGCTGCAGAAGAAGTGACGAAATGGAACCCGGATATTGTTCTTCTCCAGGAATCGCCAAGTCGAGAAAATGTTGAACAACTTGCTTACAAACTGTTCAAGGAAAACGGCTGCTTTTTATTCGGTACAGATACATCGTTAATCGTCAACGGAACAATAGGTTCAAGCAGAAATGATCCCGCTTCTCATTTTACTTATGCTGAAGTCGAATTGCAGAGTGGGAAGAAGGTGAATGTGATCAGTTTGCGTTTATCGCCGCCCGTGTTTCGCCTCGATTTCTGGAAGCCTGGCTTTTGGATCGACCATCGCGAGAAGCGAATCGAACATCGCCAGCAAATTGCAGAAATAATATCGTATCTAAAAACAACATCGCAAGAGACCCCCGTTATTATCGGTGGCGATTTCAATTCTCCGCCGAACGATGCTGCGCTCACTGCAATGCGACCGCAGTTTCGCGATGCGTTCTCAAAAGCGGGCAATGGCTGGGGAGCAACAGGCACCAACGACTATCCTTTGTTCCGTGTCGATCAAATCTGGATCAGCCAAAACTTCCAGGCAACATCTCTCACCGCACACAACACCCTGCACTCTAACCACCGCTTCGTGATAGCTGATCTCATTCTTACGCAAGAGTAGCACAATTAGTATCTTATCAATGAAATGCTGCGCAAAAGTGGCAGGATATTATTACCACGGAAAAGAAAGATATGAACCACGGAGTGGCTGTGTCAAAAGTCAAGGAAATAGTTTTGGTTTTGTGATCATTTTTCAACTTTCTTTGAGGTGAGCGTTCCATTTGGTATCGGTTTTGAGCATGGTGTTCATCATCACCAAGAGTTTCCGCATGAC
>JAJRTM010000703.1 GCA_024278285.1 Planctomycetota bacterium | reverse complement strand
AGTGTTGCAAGTTGAACTCCCTGCTGACCAGGAAAAACCGACACAACGATTAACGTTGGACCGCGATTTGAAAAAGAACTTGAGTAGTCTCAACCAATTTCAAATTGATATCAAACTTTTAGATTCTCCCTCGGGCGAACGTTTGAGTCTTTATTTTCGCAGTGGTGATGGATGGTATTCTGCCAGTGCGAATGTGAATTCGACAGAGTGGTTGCAACTAAACTTTTCAAAAAAAGATTTTCGTGAAGAAGGCAAACCGGCTGGATGGGATAAAATTGATGGCATTCGTCTTTCCTTGTGGAAGGGAACGAATAATTCCCCGAAATTTCTGCTACGTAATTTATCAGCCAGTTCCAGTTTAATCGCGATTATTGTTCCTGATGAACAGAACGAGCAGACTGGGACTTCGTTCCAGGTGGCAGAAGTTTTTGAATCATTCCTGGCAACGGTCAACATCACAGCAGATCGCATCACCGAATCGTCACTTCAGGCAGGCGGTTTGGGCAAGCGAAAATTGGCGATCCTGCCTCACAACCCAACACTCAATCCACAAGCGTGTGAAACGCTGAATCGTTTTATGAACAAGGGGGGAAAGCTGTTTGTCTGCTATCGGATTCCCTCTGCGATTTCAAACACCTTCGGCATTAAACAAGGAACGTATTATCGCCCGGAAAAGAATGAGCCACAATTTGCTGCCATTCATTTTAAAAAAAATCGCATTGATGGTCTTCCTGAAATCGTCAAGCAAAACTCCTGGAATATCACCATCGGGGAACCGGTCGGGCAACATGCAAAAACGATTGCTTACTGGTTCGATGAAGCAGGAGCGAATACGAATAAATCCGCGATGATTCAAAGTGATCGGGGCATCTATTTCAGTCATATTCCAACCAGAGACGATTTAGAAAACAAAACCGCGATGATCGTCGCCTTACTTGGATACCTCGAACCACGCCTTTGGAAAGAAATCGTTCTGCATTCCCTGGAACAATCAAAACAAATTGGAGACTGTCAGAACGAGCAAGAGTTACATCAACGAATTAGTAAAACCAGAGGAGCGTCCGGGCTGAAAGAACTGAAAAATGCAGAGCGAGAATTGGCAAAAATATCACCACTTTTGAAATCAAAGCAAGGGGCAAAAGCACTCGCTTCTGTCAGGCGTTTCCGAAAGATCCGTGAAGAAGCCTTTCTGAAGGGAGTCCCCAGTAAACCGATAGAAGCCCGCGCCTTCTGGGAACATGCAGGAACCGGTGCTTACGCTGGAGACTGGGAACGTTCGATGAAGGATCTTTCAGAAGCAGGCATTAATATGATTCTCCCCAATATGCTCTGGGGAGATGCCGCACATTACGCCAGCGATGTGCTGCCACGTAGTGCAACGTATGAAAAATATGGAGATCAGATTGAACAGTGTCTTGCCGCTGCAAAAAAGTATGATATTGAAGTGCATGTCTGGAAAGTTAATTTTCGCTGTTCACATTACGGCACGGAAGGATTTCTGGATCGTATGAGAAAAGAGGGGCGTTTGCAGGTTGATATCGATGGAGTCGAACAACCCTGGCTCAATCCTGCTCATCCCAAAAATCGGGAACTGGAAATTAATGCGATGCTGGAAGTCGTTCGCAAATACGATGTCGCGGGAATTCATTTCGATTACATTCGCTACCCAAACGGGAGTATGTCTTTTGATGATTTCAGTCGGGCGCTCTTTGAAAAAGAACAAAACCTTAAAGTGAAAAACTGGCCGCGTGACTGTTTTCGTGGTGGAATCCTCGAAAAAGAATACACCGATTTCCGCTGCGAGCAAATTACGAAACTGGTTGAAGCCGTCAGCCGAGAGGCTCGCAAAATGAAACCACAGATCAAAATATCCGCGGCTGTTTTCCGAGATCAACCTTCCGCCCGCGAAACCGTTGCACAAGATTGGCCATTATGGGTAAAAAACGGTTACCTCGATTTCATCTGCCCGATGGATTACACCGGAGACGATAAACAATATGCAATCTGGATCGAAAAGCAGATAAAACTGATCGATGGGAAATGTCTACTTTATCCAGGCATCGGAGCTTCCTCTTCCCGTTCAACATTGCCTGCAGATCGTGTCGCAGGGCAAATTAACATCACACGAAAACTCGGTGCAGATGGTTACACAATCTTCAATTTCAACGAAGTCACTGCCAACCGCGTACTGCCCGGCTTGAAACTTGGAGCAGGAAAAACAAAAGCAATTCCTCCTCATCGCAGTAAATAATCGACTTGATAAACAAAATCTTGTCCCGGAAATGCCACCTTTTGGATTCATCCGAATCAAGTACCGTAGGGTCCGCTGTGCGGGCCGGGACTACAGGGTAATTCATGCTATAATAGCTATGAATATGACGAAGGTCACAATTGGCGTGCACAGCACACATTAGTATCTTATCAATGAAATGCTGCACAAAAGTGGCAGGATATTTTCAGGCGAGCCGGGGGTGTTAACCCCCTGGTAACTCTGCTGTTACAGATCGGCAACCAATTGGTACTTGAAAGTTACCAAGGTCATAACTGACCCGGCTCGCCTGATACCTGTTTGGTTCCGGTTTATCCGGGTTAGGGATTGTCCTGAAATAACTTCCCTGTTTCATTGAGTTCATTTTGTAGGGTGCGCCGTGACGCACCTTTTTTAGCACACGAACCATCTGGTGCGTCATGGCGCACCCTACGATAAACAGGGATCTTATTTCGGGACTACTCCCTACCAGAATAATCCGAAGACGACCCAGCCTGAAAGAGCTAATAATAGGATGGCGTACCAGTTGGGATTGAGAGATGGAGGAATTGGTTTCGAAGCAGAGGTGGCTTTGAGGTCGCGTAATTCCTGACTGCTTTGTGCTAACCAACTCGATTTATCTGAAACGTTTGACTCTGCCAGGCTGACGGAGTCTTCTTTTGCCAGCCATCCCCATTTGAGCGTCGCAGCAAACATCGCAATTGTTGTTACGATCATCGAACTGGGAAACGCATACCATTTTTCTGTTAACATCGGACTGACCCATGTCAGATCGATCAGTTCGCGGTCAATAAATCCTATCAGTCCAAACAGACTCCCAGCGATGAGTCCGACGAGTCCACTTTGGCGAGGTACACGACTCAATACACCGATGAGATAAATCGTAAACAATGGGGTGACAAAAATCGGAATGATGGTTCGTAGTGCATGAATCATATTGTCGAATCGGGCAATAAACGGAATGTAACAAAAACCGATCATGAGGATGCCAACCGTTGCCCATCGCGTTACTTTCAAATAGTGTTTTTCCGTTTGGTTAGTGCAAATCCAAGAGGCATAAATATCCCGTGTGAACAAAGCCGATAAGGCAGAACCGATGGAATCGAACGTACTGATTGCAGCCGAGAGGATTCCTGCAACAACCAACCCCTTAAAACCAGGGGCTAAAAACTGATTGGCAAAATATGGAAAAAGTTCGTCCGCTGATGAATGTTCTGTGAATTCGGGAACAAGAACTCGGCCCATCACCCCCATCAAAGCCGTCCCGACCATCACAGGCATGATGAGCAGGCATCCAAACAGCGTCGCCATTTTCATGTCCCACTCAGAGCGTGCCCCCATCAGACGCATCGTTTGCGTATGATTGACGGTGTAATAACCAAGTCCAATAATTGTCCAGCCAATCACGATAAGATACGGCGATGTCGCCTGGCTATCTTGAAATTGTCCAATATGCAACCAGTTAATCAAAGGTTGACCGTTTGCATCGGTTGACTGCGATAATTGATCAACCGTTGCAGACCAACCGCCGCTGGCAATCCAGACTGCCCGAAAAATGGTGATGCCCGCAGCCATCATGATCAGGCTTTGTAGCGCATCAGTCCAGACAACAGACGTCAAACCTCCCCACGTTGTGTACGCAGCAGTAAAAATGACCAGCAAGATAATCAACCCCCAGGATTGTGTGGGAGTAATTTCGAGAATCCCCTGAAGCATCAAAAAAATTGACCAGATCATCAAGCCCAGCATCGTCGTGCGGTATTGAATTTGAATCAGCGCACTAATTGTGCGTAGCGATTTTCCATAGCGGGTTTCCAGATATTCTGCATTAGTGTAAAACCGCCTCGATATAATATTGGAACAATCAAAAAAGAGGCCAGAACTGCCCCGATGACACTGGCAAGAGTGAAGACCGTGATGATGTGCATTCCGTTATTGAAGGCATATCCGGTCAAAGAGACGGCATCGGCGTTATCGACACTGGTCGCAAAGATCGACAGTCCCAAACCCCACCAGGGAAGACTGCGACCACCTAAAAACCAGTCACTACTCGTTTTTGTATTGCGAGCCAGATAAAATCCGTAACCGATGACTGATCCATTCAGGACCAATACGACCATCCAGTCGAGCCAAGTCATGTGAGTGATTCCTGCTGATACTAAAGACCTGGTT
>JAJRTM010000702.1 GCA_024278285.1 Planctomycetota bacterium | reverse complement strand
TCGGTTGATTCGGACTTCGCCAGGAGACATTCGATTGATACGCACAACTGTAACCAGAATCGCAAACACCGGCTTTGCGTCCGGCTTCGGTTCCGAGTTCCAAAGAGGGCAGGGGAGTTTGAGTTCCGATTTTCTTTGCTGCGATTTGATCGACCGAAACCCCCAGATGAATATCAGCACCGCCTGTTTTTCTTGGTTGAGTCGCGGTGAGAAACGCACCGGAACAACGGGCATGGTCGCCGGCTCCATCGCCGTTGGCGCGGGCTTTATCGTGAGCTAACCCCGAAATGATTAAGCAATCTTCACGAACTTTTGCGAGTGGCTGCAACGTTTTAGAGAGTTTGTAATTTTTCCCCTCGCCCGTTGGTCGCCAGTCTGGCATAATGGCACCGTTGGCGAAGAAGATGAAGGCGAGTCGGCTGGGTGTCTGGACGGCAGCCGGAGCAGCCAATGCCTGAGTAGCCGTCATCGCCTCAAGTAACGGCAGTCCCATCACGGCGCCGGTCGCTTTGAGAAACGTACGGCGAGCGAGAGGAGAGCGGCTTGTGATTTTTCGTTTTATATTCTGCATTTTTATTTTCCTTCTCCGCGTCTTTTGCGAAACGGATCGCTATGGACAATTTCCACGATCACCCTTGAAAGACGATAGTCATCCTGACGAACCGCAGCGACAATCTCGTCTATTGTACAACGGTCATACCATTCAAGTCCACGTCCTAATGCGTAAGTTAACATTTTCTCAGCGATGCACCTTGTAAATTCATCGGGACGTTTTTCGAGAATCTGTATCAATTCAACAGGCCCCTCAAAACTGGAACCATCCGGTAAATCGCCACGAGCGTCAATTTTATGCTTGCCGTCTGTTTCGCGCCAGCGTCCGACGGCATCGAAGTTCTGTAAACCGAAACCAATTCCATCCATTAAAATATGACACGAACTGCAAATCGGATCGCTTTGATGCAGCAGTAACTGTTCCCGCAACGAAAGATTCGGATTTTCTTTCTGGGTGTCATCCAAGGGAGGCACACCAGGTGGTGGGGGAGGCGGTGCCTGGGCGAGAATGTTTTCCAGAACCCATTCTCCACGTTTTACCGGAGAGGTTCGATTTGGATATGACGTTAATGTTAATATCCCGGCATGAGCGATCAAACCGCGGCGATTGGTTTTTGCGATATTAACTTTACGAAAATTCTTTCCCTTCACATCATCAATGCCATAAAACTTCGCCAGATCCTGGTTCAGAAAAGTATAATCAGCGGTGAGCAGTTCCATTAAACTCATGTCATTTTCGAGGACATAAGAAAAGAGTGAAATGGTCTCCTTCTGCATCGCCCGAGCAACCTGTGGATTAAAATTCGGAAACAGTTCTTTATCGGGAGTTGCATCACTTAATTTACGCAAGCCGAGCCATTGCCCCACAAAGTTTTCAGTAAGAGCTTGCCCTTTCGGATCAGCGAGCATGCGGTTTACCTGTTGTTCGAGGATTTTATCTTGATGCAGAATCCCTCGTTTGGCGAGTTCAAATAATTCGTCATCCGGCATGCTGCTCCACAGGAAGTACGACAGTCTTGAAGCCAATTCGTAGTCGTCCAGGTTTTCGCCTTGTGATTTCTGATCCAGTTTGGAATCTCGTTCAAGACGGAACAAAAACTGCGGCGAAACCAGAATTGCCTGCAACGCAATTTGCAAAGAGCGTTCGTATTGTTTCTCTCGCTTATATGCCAGTTGAAAGATGCTCAATATTCGTTCTTGTTCCTGCTTCGTTGTCGGACGCCGAAAAGCACGCTCCAGAAGCGGGGCAAGCACTTTATTTGCAGACTGAACAGGTGACTGTTTGTTATTCGGGCGGGCTGTAACGAGCTTCCGATAGGTGGCTGGAAATTGTTCGAGTGTTAAAGAATCTGGCCCATTGATTATTGCAGAATGAAGGAACAGATTACGGTCTCGCCGTTTGGAGTCTTCGGCTTTCGGGGCGTAGAAATCGTTATCAAAAACGATTCGCAGTTTGTGTTTACCCGGAGATAGATTTTGCTGAAATTTAATTGTTTTCTTTTTATAGTGTCCGGGAACTTCTGGATTGGAAAGTTCACGATCATCTAAAAATAATCTGCACGTTGCATTTCCTTTTCCCGCCTGCGATGCAGAAACAGTTATCTCGAATTGATACTCCCCCTTCACTTTGACATCAAATGTTGCAGCCGCGGCCCCGTTTGAAACAAAGGAGACTTCCTTCCCGCGTCCGGCTGCAGCGCCGGTAAGGTGAAATTGTTTTCCGTTAAATTGTTGGTTTACTTTCAAAGACTGCGGCAAGATGATCGCAGCTTCTGAAATCGTTTCGGCTGCGTCGAGATAGCGTTCCATCAGCAATGGGGAAACATTGAGTACATCGCCGATGTTATCGAAACCGTAGCCAACATCGTCAGAAGGGAAATTGGTGGAGAGATTCAGATCGATACCAAGCAAATCGCGAATCGTGTTGTCATATTCCACTCGGTTGAGTCGATGAACGGTGACTCTGCCGGGATGGTCGACCGCATTGCAATCGAAATGATTCACCTCTTTATCGAGCCAGTCGGCTATGCGTTTTCGCTCATCAGATGCCGGAGCCTCTTCGTCCTGCGGAGGCATCGAACCAACCGAGATCTGCTGATGAATTTTCTCCCACAGCCTGTAATCTGCAATGATATCAGGAGACTTTCCAAACTGGTCGAAGCGGACGCCTCCTTCCTGAATATCTTCGCCATGACAATCGAGACAGTATTTCTTCAGAAATGGTTTGACTTGTTTACCGAAAGGTTCGGGAGTGGCAGCCGCTTGTACCACATTGACCTGCTGTAAAACGTTTCCATTGTTTCCCGAAGGCAAAAAATAACTTACTGCACCAGCAAGTAGAATCAGACAAAAAATCATACTGACGATTCGTAGCGGTTTATTTAATTTTGAAGGTTGAATTGTTTTTTTGGGGGAAACAGGATTTCCCTGTTTTTTCTTCAACTGTTGTTTACGTTTTGCTTGCCGGGATTCTGCTGCTGGCGTTTGTTTTAAATCTTCAGATCGCAACTTGTTAACAGAATTGGAAGTGGGAATCGTAATCGGTTTCTTGCAGGCAGGCTGCGGACAACGAACCCGTCTCCCTGCGTGTTCAGCAGGAACTCGCAAGGCTGAATGACATTTCGGACATCGAAAGCGAATCGTCTGCATGGCAATAAATACCAACTCGCAAAACAAAAAAGGAGGGAAAAGGGCAGGGGGAGTACTAAGGGATAGTCCTGAAATAACTTCCCTGTTTTATTGAGTTCATTTTGCAGGGTGCGTCGTGACGCACCTTTTTCATCACACGGGCAAGCTGATGCGTCACGACACACCCTACGAGATTACGGGAACTTATTTCGGGACTATTCTTAAGGGAGTCTATTCGAAATAAATAAATTTATTTTTATACCCACACTTTCATTATAGCATAAGCGTTTTTTGTTGTGTAGGGGGAATTAGACTCTTGTCAATGAAATGCTACACAAAAAATGGAAATGCTACACAAAAGTGGCAGGATATTATTGAAAACTATGTAGGTTGGGCTTTCCAGCCTGACACAATAACTCGTAAACCTTTTGATTCGAAATTTGGTGTTCGCCGGTAAACCGAAAGGTGATTATTTCTACTGTTCAATGCCGAATTATGACATAATCCATATCTCAGTAAGTAGTTATGGCATTGTGTTATTTTGTATGTTAAATCAAAGTGAACCAATAGTTTTATTGATAGTTGTATTTCCAACTGAAAAAACGATTTTCCGGTTCAATGCCATCAATAATAGCATTGCACCAGTACCATGGAGAAATAACTGCAACCTGTTTCCACAAAACGAGTTGTGACCGAACAATGAATTGAACAGTAGAATTAGAAAAGCTTATTCCACGCAACTGAATCTTAATTGCCGCGATGAAATCATCCCGATTTTATGGGGGCTTCAGGAAGTTTACAAGCAACCGGAACTGCGTGACGAGATTCTTCAGTTGATTGTCAGCGATGTCAATGCAGAGAGCAGGGATGATGTCGGACGCGAAGGATTTGATTACTGGCAAATTCTGGTCATGGCTATAGAATCCCTCTCGTTCGATCCTGGTTTTCATTCGTCGCAAAATCAAATCGATGTGGGACAGATTGTCGATCACCTCTGTTTGCCCAAGCCCGGCTACAAGCAGGCAGC
>JAJRTM010000701.1 GCA_024278285.1 Planctomycetota bacterium | reverse complement strand
CATGCTGCGACTTTTTGCGATTATTTTTATGTTGCGGTTGCTGGCGTCTTGAAGAACGTTTACGATTTGCCATCCTTGGCTCTCCCGATGAAGTGACGGTTTTAGTCAATCATCCATCATCGTGGAGAGCCAGGTTTTCGCAAACAAAATCTTACCCCAAAATACAATTTTCCCTAAAGTGCAGTTTAACAGCAAGCCTTCATTGTCCAGCTTACCTACGCAGTCGCCTTCGGCTTGCCGTTAAACAATTTTTCTTTCGGTTATGAGGGGATCGATTTTTTTAGTATTTCCATCGTTTCCTGTTGTTGCTGAACGAGGAACTTTTGTGCCTGGCTTACTTTTTCCTGGGCAGCTTGCGGGTTCTGAATCAGGCTCATTACTGCTGGCGTTAATTTTGCAACCTGTTCCGGTTTATCCATATCAAATAGCCACTCATTCAGTCCGATATCCTGCCACATGAAGCCTTTGCTGGTTTGTTCTTCAAATCGTCCCACCAGTGCCGGGATGCCGTTGCCGATGCACATGATGGGAGAGTGCATCTCTAAACCGAATAACCCTGCAGAGCGAACGTAAGTGGAAACAGCTTCGTCGGTCATCCAGTATTTTGTTCGCAGGACGACTCTTTTTTTGACATCCGCAAGCAGCTTATCGAACAGCATTTCTTTACCGATTTGCATCTGCGTCATATCTTCCGGGCAGATCAACACTTTGGTATCGCTTTGACGAACAACTTCTGTAATCGCGGCTCGTAGTGGTGCATGATCATGCTCTTTCATCGCCTCGTTGCGGGCGTGTTTAGCGGGAAAGTCATCTCTTTTTTTGCGTCCCTTCAACCGCCAGTAAGGGGTATGCCTGAACCGTGGGATACAGCAGAGAAACTTCTTCTCTTTCAGTCCGTTTTGTTTGAGAAAAGAATTCGCAGATTCATCATCACGCAGGTCAACAGCAAATGCTCCATCGGGGCCGAATTGCATCACGGGAGATTTGATGCCATCTTGCTTTGCCTTTGCCAGAGAAACACTATCACGAAAGAAAATAAATTTTGCCTGGCTGAGTAATTTCGTTTCGAGTTCTCTATTGCCACGGTAAGTTATTCCGTAAACACCGAACGGTTTATTTGTATGAGCCACGAATGCTGCCACATCTTTATCTGCGACAAGGTAAGGACCAGATCCATGAAGCAGAAAGTCAGTCCGACGGATTGCGTCGCTTAGTTCTGCGTTGGATGCTTTCCCGTTGCGATCAATTCGCCCTTTGACAATCTTCAATTTCGGAAACCGGCGATGCTCCATAGCCGCAACTTCTGGCGAAAGACTTCGCGATGCCCAAAGGATTACTTCTGCTTCTGGAAGATATTTTTCGAGAAGAGCAAGAACGCCGGGAGTGTGGGCAATGTCTCCTATGTTCACAACTTGCCAGGAAGAGCGAAGCAAAATTCGCGGAGCCCGTCGCCCCTCGGCAGCGATTCCTATTTGAGAAACAAGAGTCGCAGCAGTCGCCTGCAGGAAGGTGCGTCTGTCAATGGAAGCTGGAATGTGAAATTGACGATTTGCTGACATAACGGGGACTCCAAGTAATGCTTTCAAATGATTTCTGTAATTATTCTTGCTTAAATGGCCTACTCATTAATGTTTGCGTTGCCTCCAAAGGCGACTTATTTTCAAACAGCACGCGAAAAACTTCTTTCGTAATAGGCATGTCGATTCCGTTGTTATCAGCCAGTTCCATTACCGCCTTGGTTGTTTTTACTCCTTCTGCGACTGAATCCATCGAAGTGATGATCTGGTCGAGTGTTTCTCCCTGCCCGAGTCGTTCTCCGACAAGTCGATTTCGACCATAAGGGCTGATACATGTGGTAATGAGGTCGCCAATGCCCGCCAGGCCGGCGAAGGTTTCTGGTTCTGCACCGAAGTGAATCCCGAAGCGAGTCATCTCAACTTGCCCACGTGTCATCAAAGCCGATTTCGCGTTGTCGCCAAACGAAAGTCCATCACAAATCCCGGCTGCAATCGCAATAATATTTTTGACCGCGCCTGCAATTTCGACACCAATTAAATCGAGGTTTGCATAAACGCGAAAGCGGTCTGTGGCGAACATTTCCTGTACTTTTTTGGCCAGCGAAAGATCTCCGCAGGCAGCGACGACACTGGCTGGAAGTTTGCGAGAAATTTCCTCTGCATGGCTTGGCCCACCCACAGCAACGACTGATCGGGTTCCCAATACTTCGGTAATAATTTCACTGGGACGAAAATGCGTTTCCGGTTCCAGCCCTTTAATGACACTGATCGCAGGGCGGTTTTCGGTGAGAAAAGGAGCCAATCGTTCGAGCGATTTCCGCAAGAAAGCAGACGGGATTGCCATGACAAGATATTCAGCCTGGTCAATCGCCTGCTCAATATTTGAAGTGACATCAATCCGCTCTGGAATTTTCACTCCCGGAAGTAGGCGGCTGTTCTCACGGGAAGTCGCAACCAAAGAGGCGTACTTTTCGTTTCGCATCCAGATGGATACATCCTGATTTTCATGTTCATCAAGAAGCATCGCACAGGCGATTCCCATCGCCCCGCCTCCGATAACCGCAATTTTTGTTGACATAATTTGATAAGCTCCGTCTTCCAGAGGCTGGCAGTATATATTCAAAACAGATGTGTCAATTCAAAATACCTGATGAATTCTACATCACTGAGCGTTGCTGTAAACAATCAGGCACGCCGTTTTTATGGGCAGGTTGTACCTGATTGTTAGATTCTAACAAATATTCTCAAAAGAAGAATCAAGCAATTCAAACTGGCTTGTTGCTCAGGTTATTTCCTTTCTGTAACCACTTATGCGGAATATTTCAGTAGGAATTAATGTTAAAAAGTAAAAAAACGATCAAAAACATGCTTGCCGCGAGTTTGTGACCTAAGTTTGAAATGCTTGGGAAAAATCGAGCCGAAATGTTTGATTGTGAGCAGCGTAACAAAGCCCCTTTGGAAATCTACAGACCCTAATCGTGAGAACTTACTGATGTCTATATCTTTTGGAAGCCAGGATCTATCTGCTGATCGTCGAGATTCAAGCTCAAATTACTCCGGACCAGAGCGAAGACAATTTCGAGATTCACACTCCGCAACCAATCCGCAAGTAAGCGAACTGGCCCATGCGGTTGATCAGTACAAGCTAAATCATCGTAGACGCTTCATTACTTACGAAGAATTACACAGTGTAATCGTCGGGCTGGGATACAAAAAAGAGACCGAAGCGGTTGTCGCAAAGACTGTTTAATTTGCAGTTTATTTTGCAGGTGAAGCTGGTGTGAGTTTCTTGGGGTCTCCCAGTTTTTTCAGCAGGCTAAAATCTGGCTCAACACCTCGTTCCCGGCATGTGAAATAGTTGAACATCATGATTCCATCAGCGCCCTCTTCCCACAGTTGTTTGGCGATTTGTCGATAGGTTTCTGCTTTCGGTTCCACTTCAAT
>JAJRTM010000700.1 GCA_024278285.1 Planctomycetota bacterium | reverse complement strand
CTTCACTGCGAGCAGAAATGGCGACAAGTTCTGCACCTTCGTTTTTCGCAATCGCATCGGCATGATGCTTGCCCCAGGCCCCAAAACCGATCAGCCCAAAACGTACTTTTGAATTACTCATCGCACTTTATTTCTTTTACCCAAATATTTCGAAACTGAATATGATCGCCATGATGTTGCAAGCCAATTGGCCCGCTTTCAGGAAGATTGGGGAGTTTCTCTGAATACAGAACCAGCTTCCCGTTCAATTCCACTTTCAGTCGATCATCTTTTAATGTGATTAAAAACGCATTCCATTCACCAAGCGGATTATCGCCAAATTCAAATGGAATGCAGGAACGTCTTAAAATCTGTCCCAACGATTTGTCTGTGCGGTATCCGTTGATTTCCCCCGAACCCATTTCCTGGCACCAGATATTCGTCTGGCAATCAAGAATCCCACGAAACAATATTCCGCTGTCCCCGGCATCTAAATGAGGCCGTGTGATCCGTTTCCCTTTTTCATCTCGCAGGAAATTTCCGTTCCATAAAACAATTGGATGTTGTTTGATGACAGGCTTATCAGGGAACCGCCATTCGACATATAATTCCGTTTCTTGATAAGATTTCTTTGTCCAAAGACCGCGATCAACATGCTTTTTCGCAGTCGCTTTGCCGTCGTAATCAATCATCCCTTCTTTCGCAACCCAATGCCCACGATGTCCTTCGCCCAATTTCCATTTGGAAAGATCAGACCCGGTAAAGAGTGGTTCAAAACCTTCTTTCTGTAGTTGTGAAGCAGTATGAAAACCGCTCGCTGGCGTCTCCTCTGCAGTTATTCGTTGAGGAAACAACAACCCCGCAGATAATGCCATGATTGTAAAGAAGCTCTTAAAACAATTACATAACATGCTCAAGTCCTTACGTTACTAAAATTCAGATTTCCATTATGCAGGGTGTGTATTCCACACCTGCTAAGGAATAGTCCCGAAATAAGTTCCCGGTTTATCGCAGGGTGCGTCGTGACGCACCCTACAAATTGAATCCAATGTAATAGGGAAAAGTTACTTCAGGACTGTTCCTAAAGAACTTTCGTAATTCCTGGGACAGCTATTTCATACGAGCCATCTTTCAAAGCATGAATCGGAGCTGGTTCTTCCCATGTTTTAGCATCAATCGTCAGCGTTTTTTTCGACTTGATCGCATCTTCCCATTTAATTAACCGGCCCGAATAAGTTGCCAGCCGACCAAGAATTGCTGTCATCGTGCTGTGTGCTGCGTATTTTGCTTCGTGGTAAGGGGTATCTTTTTCAACCGCCTTGATGAATGTATTCCATTCTTCCTGATAAGGGCTGATGAAATTTCTGTCTCGGCGAGGTGTTCTCCAGAGATATTTCCCTCCAGTGGTAATCGAACTTTTTCCTGCAGAAAGTTCAGCAAGACCATCAACACCTTCGATTTGCTCAGCGACCAGATTTTGACAACCGGGTATCTGCCTGCAGTAGCTGTGCATTTTCGTTCCGTCAGCATAAGTGTAGATAACCGCGTGGTGATCGAAAATATTGCCGTACTCTTTGCCGGTTCGCACTTGTCGCCCGCCCATTCCCTCTGCAGAAACAGGGTGCTCTCCCTTTGCCCAGTTACAGACATCCAGGTTGTGAATGTGCTGTTCGCAAATGTGATCCCCGCTGAGCCAATCGAAAAAATACCAGTTGCGAACCTGATATTCGAGTTCACTCAAATTCTCACGGATGAATGGCGTTTTGGCAGGTGGTCCCCCGTTCCAGAAACATCGCATCGTTGCAATGCGACCAATTTGTCCATCGTGAATGCGACGTATCGTTTCCAGGTACGATGCCTGGTGATGTCGTTGGAGCCCAACACCAATTTTCAGGTTTGCTTTCTTCGCCTTCTCTGCAGCAGCAAGAATTCGGCGAACGCCATTCGCATCGGTGGCAAGAGGTTTCTCCATGAAAACATGTTTGCCCGCGTTCACAGCGTATTCAAAATGTTGAGGTCGAAATCCGGGAGGACCAGTAATGATGATCACATCTGCCCCGGAATCAATCGCTTGTTTGAAAGCGTTCAAGCCGATAAAACGTCGTTCGATGGGGACATCAATAGCCGATTCGAATTCGCTCTTTTTTTTCGTTCGATTATGATCGCCATGCCCGGCTGTGATCGCTTTCAAACTTTTTTCCAGTCGATCACTAAACGCATCCGCCATCGCCCACAGTTTAACATGTGGACCAACCGCAAGAGCCTGGGCAGCCGCCCCGGAACCACGCCCGCCGCACCCGATCAAGGCAACTTTGATTTCCTCTGTGCCAGCAGCATGGGCGCCATGACTCATCGAAGCAGGAAGTAGCAGGCTTCCCGCAGCGATAGAAGACGCCAGGCATTCACGGCGAGTTAATTGCAATTTCGAGAGATTGTTTGAATCCTTCATAAGACCAGCACTTTCTATATCACGGAAAAACGAGACAGTGGAAAAGCCCGATGGTGAGAACTGGCGTTATCACTAATGAATTATTCCAGTATCAAAATAATATAATCTTTTCTCGACTCATTTGCAAGTATTATTAGAGTCGCAATCAAAACACTTGATAATATGAATTCAACAGATGGTTTATTATTGGGAAATAAGAAGAAACTCGAATTGATGCTTGACATATTTCGATATCGAAATAATAATCGGCGTGGTTCATATCCTAAGAGAAAGATAAAGTCTCCGTGTCGCGGCTCAGCTCTCAATTTGATATTGTTTCTTCTGTGATGCAGAAGTTGCGCCTGCTCAAAAGTATTTCGCGAGTCGAATTAGCCCGACAGTTATCGGTTGCGCCATCAACGGTTGGGATTCATGTTGATCGTTTGGTTGAGTTAGGATTTCTTCGTCAGGGACTTCGGCAAGAATCTGGTTCAGGGCGTCCAGCCACGCTGATTGAATTGAACCCGGAAGCGGGACAGTTTATCGGGATTGATCTCGATTCCCGAGAAGTACATGGCGTGAGTGTTGATTTTGCTCAACGAGTGCTTAGAGATCGAACTGTTTCTGTTCGCTCGAATGAATCGGCATCGAATGTTCTGGAACTGATCGAATCGGTTATCGAAGATGTTCGTGATCAATCTCGCGAGTTACTGGGAATTGGTATTGGTGTTCCCGGGACAGTTGATATCCGAAATGGAATGGCTCTTCACTATCAGTTTATTCGAGGTTGGCGAAACATCCGGTTGGTAAAACGCTTCGGAGATCGATATCTGGTTCCTGTGCATATCGAAAACAATATTCGCGCGATGGCGATGGCAGAGCGTTGGTTTGGTCAGGGGAAAGAAGTTGAAAATTACATCTGCCTGGGAATTCGCAGCGGGATCGGTTCTGGTCTGATTTTGAATGGCGAGCTTTATCGCGGCTTGCACCATTTGGCTGGAGAAGTGGGGGGCTGGTCATGTGGTTTGACGGAGGATGGAAAGCTGGTGTCATTGGAGCAGGTTGCCTCATTGACTGCTATTCTTCAGAGAATGACCGAAGGTGTGCGGGGAGGTGAATCAACGACGCTTTCCTTGTTTCGAGGCCGGGTCACTGTCGAAAAGATGCTTGAAGCTGTTTCGCAAGAAGACAAATTCTGCTGTGAAGTTTTAGGCAGAGCAGGGGAGTTGATTGGTCAGGTGATTGCACAAATGACATTAATGCTCGACCCGCAAAAGATTATCATTGCAGGCCCCATTACCAAAGCAGGTAATGCGTTTCTTTCTCCTCTTCGCCAATCACTAAATAATTTTCTTCCTGCAATGCACGCGAAGGAGCCGGAAATCAGTTATTCCGAATTGGGGGAACTTGTCGGTGCATTGGGCGCAGCAGCATTAGCCGTTCACGCCTGGCAACCAAAAGGGAGTCATAAAAAGTAGGCCATCCCCGTTGTTTGAGGTAAGATGAATTCATTTTTGATATGCTGAGAAAAAATACGGCAAGTAAGTATTTGTCTGAAAAAAACTTTTAGAATTTGATTCCATATTACTAACGGTAAAAGTTTGCGAACGGCTCGCAAACTATAGAAAAGTAACAGTTTGGTTACGGCTATCAGAATGAACCAGCCGTGCTGGGTTATTCAGAACAAATGTGATAGAGAGAGGACTCCAATGATGGACACAGCAGAAGCTACAACACAAGAGGAAAGTGGTCCCTGGTGGCAAGGGGTAACTCGCTATCAATGGATGGTTTTACTTATTGCCTCAGCCGGCTGGATCTTTGATGTCTATGAAGGGCAAATATTTAATCTGACACGCCATGATATGCTTCTTGATCTTCTTGATGGTAAAGAGGATCAAATTAAGACATACGGCGACATGTTCCTGGGAATATTTTTGCTTGGCGGGACCGTAGGAGGCTTACTGTTCGGTTCGCTGGCTGATCGGTTTGGTCGGCGGTCTGTCATGATTGTTACCATTTTGATGTACTCGATATTTTCCGGTCTCACATTTTTTGCAACCGAGCTTTGGCATGTCGCTGCGTTGCGGTTCTTTGTCGCGATGGGAGTGGGGGGCGAATGGGCTGTTGCAGCGAGTTTGGTCTCTGAAGTCTTCCCGAAAAGGGCGCGTGCCCATGCTTCAAGTATTTTTCATGCGACCAGTGTTCCCGGAACTTGGATTGCAGCAATCGCTGCGATTGTTGTCGGGACACATTGGCGATATGCGTATTTAATTGGCGTGTTGCCCGCTCTGTTAATTCTCTGGGTTCGTTCGAGCGTGAAAGAGACCGATCAGTGGAAAAAGCAGAAAGAGGGTGATTCAGCCCACAAAATGGGGAGCTTCAAAGAACTACTTCTTAACAAACGCTGGGCAGGCCGCGCGATTGGGGGAGTGTTGCTTGCAGCCGTGGGACTGGGGACTTTTTGGTCGGTAACAGTTGCCAGTCAGGATCTTGTCAGAGAACGCTTGCTGTCGCAAAAAAGTTTCGTTGATAAAACGGTTGCTTCTGCCATGGCTGAATCTGGAAAAACAGAAATGACAGCAGAGGAAAAAAAGAAGGTCGTCGATACTGCTGCTGGGAACTCTGCCAAGTTTGCTTACGGTTTAATCCAGGCATTGGGGGGCGGTATTGGTCTTGTTGCATTTGGTCCTCTTTGTTCTCGTTTAGGACGCAAAGCAACATTCATCGGTTTTCATGTTATGGCAATGATCATCGTACCGATTACCTGCTACGTTCCGCAAACTTATGCCCAGTTACTTTGTATTCTTCCACTTTATGGATTCTTCACGTTAGGGATACACGCAGGATACGCTGTCTACTTTCCTGAATTATTTCCGACACACCTGCGAGCAACAGGGACCAGTTTTTGTTTTAACGGCGGTAGACTGCTCGCGGTGCCAGTACTTCTGAGTTCAGGGACTCTTAAAACAGCTAATCTTCCCTGGGGAATTACAATGCTTTCCTGGCTATTCGCCTTGGGAATTATTGTGATGCTGTTTCTTCCTGAAACTAAAGGAAAAGAGTTGCCCGAATGAGTAACTTGAATGTGTTAGGCGAGCCGGTTTTTGGTTTGCTGCTGATCGCTTTTATTGTGATGGTCTCAGGATTTGTGCAAAGTTCTTTGGGGTTTGGTTACGCCATTACGTCACTTGCGGTCATGCCGATGATTATGGAAACACATTCATCGCATATTGTCATTACTCTGAGCGGTTTGCCGGTTTTATTTATGACGGTCTGTTCCTACAAGTTGTGCGTTGAATGGTCAGAAGTCAGGCGAACTCTTTTGGGGGCTTTTTTTTTGCTACCAGTCGGGTTGCTACTTTTTGCTTCCCTTCCTCAACAACAACTCAGTCAGGTGACCGGGTTGGCCATTCTGTTTTTTGTGATTTTTGATCATTTCAAAAAAGAAAAGAAAACGATGACTTCGCCCCCTCATTGGCTCTCTTATCTGGCTGGTGCAGTGAGCGGATTTCTGGCAGGAGCAGTCAGCATTGGCGGTCCGCCCGTCGTGACGTATGCACTCAGACGCGGTTGGACTCCTTCCACTTTCAAATCATTCGTCAGCAGTTGCCTGTGATTGATCTCCTCGCTCAAAATTACCGGACTGTTTGCAGCGGGATTTCTTCAGCGGGATGAACTGTTTCACGCCATGTGGGCCGTTCCATTTGCCATTGGTGGCGTTTTAGCAGGAACCGCGGCCAGTCGATACATCAACCCCCAACTGTTTCGGAGAATCATTACGATTGTACTGATCCTCGCGGCATCAAATCTTATTTTGAATGGCTCCGGTTCCGCCCAGCAAAAAGTTTCTGCTGATGGTTCATACGATTCATTAGCTGGACAGCGCCAGGCTCAACTTGTTCTCGTGCAGGAGCTTGGGGACGAGTTAATCATCAACAAGGCTAACCAATTTATTCAATAACTGCTGCTGGCGTTCGCTCACCGGCAGGGTTAGGGAAGCGGAGGGAGATTGCGGGATCAACTTTTGCATGGCTGATTTGATGAGTTGTTCAATTCCTTCTCCTGTTTGGCAAGAGACTTCAAGTGGCGATTGTAGGAATTCGATGTGATGCCACCCAGCGGCTGCGGCGAGGTCGGTTTTATTGAAAACGAGCAAGGCGTCAGGAAAGCTTTCCATTAGTTTTTGATTCTCACGTCCCGGCGGAACACTGCGGTCCAGCAGCAGAATTT
>JAJRTM010000699.1 GCA_024278285.1 Planctomycetota bacterium | reverse complement strand
TGGTTCTGTTGATTCCTGTTCCAGTGAATTTGCTAAACGTTGTTTGAGTGCTGTTTGAAAATCTTCATGCGAATGAAGTTGCTTCAACGTTTGATCGCGGTCTGAACTGGTGCGGATGACGAAAGTTCCCTGCTCTTCCGCCTCGCTGGCCCAACCGCCGGGAAGTTGCGATGAACTTGGGTCCGGCAGAAGGACAACCCGTCCCTGTTCGTACTCCCCCGGCGACTGAGCCGCAGTCCACGCGGGGAGTTCGCCCGTTGCACAAAGAATCCACGGATGAAACGCGACCGCATAAGCATTCAAAAACGCAGCGGCTTCTTTTTCATCAGAATCCCGAACAATATCTTCCAGATGCCAGGAAGGAATAAAAATACTCGATTGCGGCATGTTCGCCCTGTTTGTCCGTTAATAATGAATAAAAAAATGTACCCGATCAAAAATGGTTTGCAATACGCGATGCGAGCATAACTACTGTAACACGTTTCGCCGAATTGGACTACCATCACGATTCTATTCCGATTCCCTTGCTTGCACCAAAGAAAAACGGCTTTGCGATAGAAATCGCAAAGCCGTTTTGTGTACCACACTCTTGAATTAACTACGCCTGAAAACTGCTGCCGCAACCGCAGCTTTTGACAACGTTCGGGTTTTCAAAAGAGAAACCACGCTTGTCGAGACCATCGTAATAATCGACGGTGGTGCCATCCAGATAAAGCATACTTTTTTTATCGACGGCAACTCTTACGCCATGCTGTTCAGAAATATCGTCTTTTTCTGCGTCCGCGTTATCATCCAATGCCAAATTATACTGGAAGCCGCTGCATCCACCAGCTTTAACGCCAATCCGCAAGACTTTTTCAGAAGCATTTTCTTGATCGACGAGCACTCGTTTAATTTCGCTTGCTGCTTTTTCAGTGACAATCACTGCCATGATTCAAAATCCTCTCAAAGAGAAACCTGTTAATTTCAGATCAATTGCAACAACGCTAATGACCATAATTCTTTACAGCGAAAAGAGTTACGGTAAATGCGAATATCATAAAACCTAGTCAGCCCGCACCGTAACTCCTTTGAGTGAGGCATTATAGACACCCGGCAATCAAAAATCCAAGGGAAAATCCTGTGGACTTGCTTAATTCCCGAGGGCAACCGTTTTTGATTGATTGTTGCCTGGGAGCACAGTAATCGTTTTTCGTGCAATTTCGGTCGCATTGGAACGCATCACAAACTGATAATCACCAGGAATAAGCGAATCGGAAATGTTGTAACTGAATGTGTACCGAAGTTGGTCGCGTGTGACGATTCTTCCTGTTTGTTGAACGCAAATTCCATTTGAATCGTACAGGTTGCATTCAAGGTACAGGTCTCCATGCGGCGGCACTAAATTCGCCTGGACAAACAGTCGCGTCCCCTGCTTAAAACTTTTACGAAAATCGGTCACCAGTCCTGCAATCATGAATTCGCCAATATCCATGGAAAGCAATTTATCTTGCTCATCAATTTTTGTGTCATTGACTTTCATTTTCTGCCACGTGGCATCGTTCATTGCTTGCAACTCGTAAGGTCCAGTTGGCGAGCGTTGACCATACACGTCTATTGATCGTTCCAACACGATGGCGCCACTAATAAGAACCAGCATCGCGGCGACAAGCCCGCGGTCTCCCAGTTTCATCGCAGCTTATGCGATCCCTGTTGAAATTAATCGTGGCACATAAAAATAGTCTCTCGAAAGATTAAACTTGCGAGCCACTTTCGAAAATTGTTTCCGCCACCAGAGAATATCTTCAGCCGTAAGAAACGAACAATAGACACTGAAACAGACAAGCGGAAAGACCAAAAGCCCCAATGTGATTGTCGTCAACGCGTGGAAAGTTACCCCCAGACCAAGCATTGCCCATCGCCCAACACGATGCCAGACAATGAACGGAAACAGAACTTCCCAGATAATGGCAATGTAGGCAAAGACAACAAAAATGGCGGGGAAGACAGACATCGCTTCGCCAACCGGGTTGGCGTGGTTCACGTTTGTCAGCAGCCAGAAGCGTAGTTGTTCCCCGGTGAAATAGGGAGCCGTGTGCATTTTTGTGATCGCAGCTCCCAGATACACAATGCCGATAAACATTTGAAGCAGCCGTTGTGGCCAGATTTCAAATTTCTCAGAATAACTTAAAAATCGAAGCGGCTTGGGAATGCCCCTTCGTTTCAGTTTCAGGAATCGATCAACAGACCAAACTTCTCCGCAAGCTGAAAGCGACAGCAGGAAAAAAACGTGTGATGAAATGACCGAATATTTCGTGATCGTACTAAGCGAATCTTGCAGCGTAAAATAGGTAAACAGTACAAGCACACCTACCGCAGAGATTCTCGTTTTCCAGCCGATCATTAAAGTAAATAATAGCAGCAACATCAGGGTGTAAAATGCAACGGCCCAGGTTGCAGACAACGTGGGCAGAAAATGATAATACCCAAAATTATCTGCCAATGGTGCCGGTGCTCCATCAGCAGAGTACAACTCTCGCACATGCCGCCAACTTCGCCCCATGACGATCAACATCAAAAAAGATATCGCAATGCGAACAGCAGCCATTCCGAATGGAATTTCCTTACGAAAGAAAAACTGCTCAAACTGAGATTTGATTGTCTTGGATGTTGTCTTCGTCGCGTCCATGACTTTATTCCTGTTAAGCTTTTGCAGGTCAGTCTGGAAAGCCTAACCTGCTTCTTTAGCGTTTTTTCAATTTCCCGGCACTGTCGGGATGGTAACCGCACGATTAGACTGAGGAGTTTGCACGCCGCTGGCTGGGACCACTAACTGGTCGGGGGCAACGAAGCCGGGAGCAACAACATAGAATGGCTGAGACTCTCGCCTGTACTTGGCGATCCGGGGGTCAGACATTAACTCGCGGTTGTAAACAATGGTTGTAAATGTGTCGTTCCACTGAATCTGTTCGCATTGCCCGTTATAGACAACCCGGGTGTTGTAGTAGGATTTCTTTTTTTTCTCTTCTTCGAACTGCAATTTCCAGATGTAGTCCGGCATGTTGTACCGTTTCGACCAACTCTGTTCGATCAGATAAACGCGTGCAATCGGTTCGTGCTTTGTGTGCAGCAGAACATTTCGTGCAATTTTCCCCGAATGCACTGCGTAGTTATCGTAATCGGCACGATAAGCGGGGCCGTAGGGCTGGAATTCTCCCCAGGGTGAGGGAGTTAAAAGATAGTGATTTCCACTCACTCCTTCTGCAACAAGATGCTGACGGCTTTCATAGCCGGACCATCCGCAGAACATGTCCCAAACAATATAAAACATGCCCGGATGTGAAACATTGCCAACCGAAAGTGTATGGGAAACAATCCCCCAGCTAAGCACTCCCAGATATCCAGCAATAACCGCAACTGCAATAGAACGCTTCATG
>JAJRTM010000698.1 GCA_024278285.1 Planctomycetota bacterium | reverse complement strand
CAGACTGGCAAAGCACCGCTTGCAGGCGTCAAGGAATTCCGCTTCGCCCTTGATGTTCAGATAAGTATCTTGCTGACCTGCAAAGCTCGCGGTCGGCAAATCTTCTGCGGTTGCAGAACTACGGATAGCCAGGCTTAAATCAGTTCCATATTCTTCGCGTAAACGATGGTAGCCATCCAGCATCTGCTTGCGAAGATCATCAGGAAGCGGCACCCCGTAAATAATCGACCGAGCCTGAGTCCCCCGTCTTGCTAAATCTTTGACATCAGCAGGATCCAACCCGTCAAGCGTTTTACGAAGAGCATCGCCTGCACCGTTCTGCTCCAACAAATAGTGGTATGCCTGGGCGGTAATCGCAAAACCATTCGGTATCTTCACTCCTTCGGGCCTCAATTCGCGATACATCTCCCCTAGTGAAGCATTCTTACCGCCAACCAATGGAACATCATCGAGTGTCAGTTCATCAAAGAATCGCACAAAACGTCTGCCAGTTCCCATCTCAAGCCCTCCTTCCAAAGGACACATGAAAATCACACCACCAGCCTTGTTTCATAATCCATTTATGAAACATTTAACGCAAGTCCAGTTAACGCAATGCGACAAAAAGGCACCATTTTGCGAGGCCATCAGCCATGTGCATCCTGTTTCATTTGTGCTTCCAATCAGAATGGAACCCACAGGACGCAAGCATCTTGTTGCTGCGCAACTCAACCGCAAAAAGCGGACGAGCTACCCCGATTTGTTTCGATCAGTTTCGGTTTGCCTGATGGTTCGAAAATTATTTTCTGTGGAGTAACAATTTTTAAGCTGAGCTGGCAAAGGTTCTTCCCACATTTTAGTGGCTAAAAGAAAAAAAGAGCCACGGATTCACACGGATCAAACACAGATCAAAAAAAAGGCACTCACACAACAGAATCATATTCATGCCAAGTGAAGTTTAAAATTCTCTTTTTTCTTTGCGTCTTGCTGCCAATCCATTCCTCTTTTTCTATTGAAGTTTCGTATATTTATTTAACTAAAGTTTCTCGCAAAGATGACAAGAAGAGAGGATCATTTTTAGTTCTTTTCTTCTGTCCCTGATATCGTCCTTGCCTCTTCAGGAGAATTGATCCGTGGAAATCAGTGCTCATCCGTGGCTGTAAAATATTTCAGCCATTATAAAGTATGAAGAACCCTGGCCAATGCGCAATGCAATAAGGCTGGATCAGTTCTGCAAGTTCTAACGCGACGGGATTCTCATTCTCATTCTCAATCGATAATTCCCACGCTTTGATTTATGATCCAAATCGCGGATCACCTGCATCCAAAGGCAGCGATTGATTCCATTGCATGAGGGCTTTGTGGAGACGATCCGATACTTTTTCATACTCGCGATGAACATTTTTTGTTTCTGAAATATCTTTTTCGAGATCGTAAAGCTGACGGTTACTGCCATCGTAGTTGACATAATATTTCCACTTGCCGTGACGGGCAGCCAGATCGGGATTATCGTTCTCTTTGGTACCCGGTCGATCAGGAGGACGCCGCCAGAAAATAGGGGCAATACGGTTTTGTTGTTCCTTGCCAAGTAGTGTCGATGCAAAATCTTCGCCATCCGGTTTGCTCTGTTTGGGCAACGCTGTTTGCGTCAACGTGTAGATCGATCGGTTGATATCCAAAGCACAAAGGATTGAGGTTTCATTCGTTGTACCAGCAACATTATCAGCCAGCAGGCCCGGTCCCCAAACGATCAATGGCGAACGGACACCTCCTTCATAAAGCCACGTTTTCGCCCCACGAAGCGGAGACGATGAACCGGCTCCTTCTTTGTGTCCGTTATCAGACATGAGTAAAATGAGCGTATTGTCTCGCAGTTTTTCATCGTTTCGAATGCGATCAAACAGTTTGCCGAGTTGTTGATCCATCGCATCAAGCACCGCATCATACAACGCCCGTTTGCTTTGATCGGTTTTCTTTCGCAAAACTTCCGGCGGAAAGAAAGGGGAATGCACATCGTCGGGCCAGAGGTTGATATAAAATGGTTTTTCGAGATTTTGGGAATCATCAATAAAACGGATCGCCTCTTTCACGAACGCAGCGGTGATGACGGAACGATCTTCCCAGAGAATCGGACCGCGTCCCAAATCTGCTGAACCGAGATCGTGTCTGCGAATTTTTTTACCATCATACGCATTCTTGAGCGGCAAAACCCGCGGCCCAAGCCCCTCAAAATTTGTCAGACTGACATCAAACCCGTACTCAGTAATCAACGGGGCTTCACCGACATCGCGCTGGCCCCCCATGTGCCATTTGCCAAAGTGTCCCGTTGTATAACCCGCTTTTTGCAATTCACGTGCCAATATTGGAGCTTTCAAGTCCAGCCATTGTGCCATCCCGCGTTTGTGATTCAATTTTCTGCGAGCCAGATACGAACTGATCCGCCAGCGCTGCGGATACTGCCCGGTTGTTAGCGCCACCCGCGAAGGAGAACAGATCGGCGAGTTGACATAAAAATTTGTAAACCGGATCCCCTGAGCTGCCAGGCGATCAATGTTTTCCGTTTTGGTACGCTTCCCTTGATAACAGGAGAGGTCGGACCATCCCATGTCGTCGATAAAAACGACCACAACATTCGGTTTACTTTTTGCGGAAATCCATTTCGGGGGACCAAAAACTGTTTTCTGATCCTTGGTTTGCTTCATCCAGCCCTCCAGTTTCTGGCGCAATTTTGCAATGCGTTCAGTCTGTGTCGGGTCGTTGATAAGATTTTGCTGTTCGTAAGGATCTTCGGTTATGCGATACAACTCTTCGGCTGGACGTTGCTGATAGTGCAACACTTTGCGTCTAGCATCGGAAGATGTTTCTGCCGACAGCATCCAACTTGACCAGTAGCCAGTATCCTGATGTGCCGTTGTGACATGGCTGGTAAAAAGAAATTCCGGATGAAGATTGTGAATGTATTTCCAGGTAGCTGTCTATTGTGTGGTTGTTTGAGTATTGCGCAGGGTTAAGGTTTTCTGTTTTCGGAAAACAGAAATTGGGGAGAGGCGGGGTTGCGGTGGTTGCTGGATTTCAGGCGGCGGGCAAGATCTCTGCAT
>JAJRTM010000697.1 GCA_024278285.1 Planctomycetota bacterium | reverse complement strand
TAGAAAACGACGCATGGCGAAATTTGCAAATTCCCTTCCCGATGCGTTGGAACTGATCGCCCGAGCGTTACGCTCAGGTCATTCGCTGGCCTCTGGGCTTCAAGTCGTTGTGCAGGAAATGCCCGACCCTGTATCCAAAGAATTTGCAATGGCGTATGAAGAACAAAATCTGGGGGTGCCGATTGATGTTGCCCTCAAAAATGTTTTTCGCAGAATGCCAAACTTCGACTTCAAATTCTTTGCAACAGCGGTCGCCATCCAAAGACAATCGGGGGGCGACCTGGCTGAAATTTTGGACAAAATTGGTCACATCGTTCGTGAGCGATTTCGCATTATGGGGCAAGTTCAGGCACTCACCGGGGAAGGTCGAATCAGTGGAATCGTTTTGATGGCTCTGCCTGTGGTTCTGTTTTTTACCATGTATTATCTCAACCCCGATTACACAATGCTTCTATTCACCGAAGAAATGGGACGCAAGATGATCGCAGTAGCTCTTTTTCTTCAAGTTCTCGGAGCGTTTACGATCAACAAAATTATTCAAATTAAAATTTGAATAGACACTGTAGGGTCTGCTGTGCAGATCAAAAGGCTTATCTCAACACTGACCTTATCTTAACACTGACAATGGCCCGCGTTGCGGACCCTGCAAGACTGAAAAAAGAAAACGAGTCGAGGAGATATCATGGATCTCATTCAAATATTACCGTATGCAATCTTCGGGGCGATCACCGCATTAATCTGGTTTGTAGTCAGTTTAATGGGAGAAAAAGATAGTCGTGCTTCCGAACGGCTGGAAGATATTCGTGACCCTTCACGGCGATTAAAAAACGATGCTAAAGGGAAAGAGAGTGTTGGTGGATTGCTGGGAAAAGCAGCTCCGACTCTTTCGAAAGCGCTGAAGCCGAAAACAGAACTTGAAGAAAGCGTTCTGAAAATCCGGTTGGCCAATGCCGGGTTCAGTGCCCCTAATGCACCGCAACTTTATCTGGCAATAAAATTTGCCGCGATGATATTTGGTGTTATTTCCGGAGCAGGAACAGGTTTCTTCACTTGGGGCATGACACAGAGTGGTTGGACCGCGCTGGTCGTGGGGGCTGGGCTGGGCTTCTATCTTCCGGAACTGGTTTTGAGCTATTTGAAAATGAAGCGGACCTCAAACATCTTTCTTTCCATGCCCGATGCACTAGACCTGCTTGTGGTTTGTGTTGAATCAGGCCTGGGCCTTGATGCAGGCATGAGACGCGTTGCAGAAGAATTGTACGAAACGGCTCCGGATATTTGTGATGAACTCAACCTTTGTAATTTCCAGTTGCAGATGGGACGACCACGTCGAGAAGTGCTTCACGATTTGGGAATTCGAACCGGTGTTGATGACATGAAAGCACTGGCTGCGATTCTGATTCAGGCAGATCGTTTCGGCTCATCGATCGCACAGGCGTTGCGGGTTCAATCGGATGGGATGCGTATCAAACGAATGCAGATCGCAGAAGAAAAGGCACAAAAAACAGCCGTCCAGATGATCTTCCCACTCGTCTTGTTCATTTTTCCCGGCATTTTTGTCGTGCTTGTCGGTCCCGCTGCCATTACGATGATGGATAGTTTGCTTAAAATGTAAGGCATACAGGCGGTTATTTCCCTTCAGCGGTGTAACGATATCAATCGCCTGGGCTACTTTTTTACCGATTAGCAGAATAAAATTGGTGAAATTCCCTGCTGATCTTGCAATAAACCCTTGAAATACTTCCCCAAAGAAGACAAGAATAGATATTTCCGTACAGGTTGTTTGATTATCGTGGATTGCATCAGGCAAAATTACTGGTTTCATTTTATTGATAACCTTTGTCGGTAATTTATTTTCCATTTTTTAGAGTTCTTCTCTTATTCATATTTGTTTCTTCAAATCAGAGTGGGAAGAGTGTTCGAGTTGAATTTAATAGACCACCAATAACATGACTTTATCTATTACAGCCTGTCCAAAGTGCAAGACTTTGCTTTTGGATGACACTGAAATGTGTCCCAGTTGCCATCATGTCTTGAAAGAAGGTTCTGCGCATCTGGCTGAACTTTATACTGCTGGCGATACCAAATACGATGGCAGTAAAGATATTGCCTGCCGCGATTGCGATGCGTTGAACCGCGATGGATTGGTTCGTTGCTGGCAATGCGGGGCGTTTCTGCGCGAAGAAATTGAACAAGCTTATCAGGAAATGAAAGCACATCCTGCTCAAGCAGTACCGGTTCAACCCATTCCTGATCTGAGTAATCTGGAAAAAGAAACAGAGAGTGAAAATTCAGATCTCGATGATGATTTTGAATTGGCAGACGATGATTTTGAACTGGCAGACGATGTCAGTATGGTACAGGCGGAAGTCGTTACTGAACCAGAAGCGGTCGAAACATCAATTCCAGAAATAAAGTTTGAAGAAACAGAAGAGTCTGATGAAGATGATGAGAAAGAAGAAGAAAAAGATCTGTTTGATTTAGCCGTCAGCGAAGAAAAAGAGGCCACCGGACCGAAAAAACGAACGCCGGGCAAGATGAGCTTTCTGGTCAAATGCCCAAGTTGTTCCAGTAATATTCGCGTGCAAAGTTATCGTCAGGGGAAGATCGGACAATGCCCGAAATGTTCGCTCCCTTTTATGGTCCCCATTTTAGTCCCACCCAAAAAAACAGAAGACAAAAAAGGGAAGAAGAAAGAGAAGGGAAAACTCGAATCTCTTCCCAAAGATCAAATCATCCCTTCGGTCGAATGGCACGAAATTAACGAAAAGAAATTCAAACCAAAAGCAAAAGCACTGGCAGGAAAAGGAACGAAAGTCGATATTATTCGACGCGAAGATGGTTTGCTTTTCGCTT
>JAJRTM010000696.1 GCA_024278285.1 Planctomycetota bacterium | reverse complement strand
TGTTTGTATCTTTCGGGGATGGTCTTTAACGATCTGTTTGATCTTGAACAGGATCGCAAAGAACGCCCGAATCGCCCCTTACCCGCTGGAGAAATTTCTTACGAACAGGCCAGAATCATCGGCAAACTTCTGATGCTTTCAGGCATCGCGTTCGCCTCGCTTGTCTCTCTCCCCGGAATGATTATCGCGATCGCGCTAGCTGCAACTATTTTCGTGTATGACTATCAAGCCAAGCGAACAATCTTCGGCCCTTTTTTTATGGGATTGTGCCGAACCTTGAACCTACTGCTCGGGGCAACCGCGGTTGTGGAATTTTCTGCGTGGGAAGCTCATCCACAGTTAATTGTTGCAGCAGTAATAGGGGTTTATGTGGCAGGAATTACGGTTTTTGCTCGCAGTGAAGCAGTTCAATCTGGTCGTGGTCCGTTGATTCTTGGTTTTACGCTTTGCTTGCTGGCTATATTTGGCTGGGGAGTGATCGCCTCTTATTGGGCACCGGCTTCTGTAGTGCGTATTGCAGTGATCATGTTGCTACTCATCACATTTCAACTCTCTCGCAAAGCAATCCCAGCCATACGAAGCGGAACCCCTGGGCAGGTTCAACAAACGATACGTATCATGTTATTGAGTATCGCGATGCTGGAAGCAATCGTCATTTTATGTCACGGCGGCCCGCACGCGATCCCCTGGGCAATCGCAGCCGCATTGATGATGGTGCCAGGACAACTGCTCTCCCGGTTTATCCCGATGACATAACCATGCAACCTGAATGAATCGCTCGTTACGAGACTGGTAACTATTAAGCGGCAAGGCGCTAGCCGCCGGTATTGTGTCTTGCCTGAAGTTGCTTATTTGCCCTTAACCGATGACCGGCGGCTAGCGCCTTGCTGCTAACCGATATCAGTAAAACATGACGCAGCCCAGTTAGACGGACTGACGTTCAAATTCATGTTGCGATTGTGAGCCAGGAACATAAAGGGATTTTCTGATAATCACTTCGCGAATGTGCCAAAGTTTTCCCGTTTTTTTCCATCGATCATAATAAGTATAAACCGTTTCCCACGCAGGAAAATCGTGCGGGAGCATCCGCCAGGTGCAGTCGGTGCTCCAACGGTAATTGATCGCATTGACCACTTCTCGTAAATTGGTGGATCGCTTGCGGCCTCGTAAAGATTCGGTTTGAATTAAAGGCTCGATAAATTTCCAGCGGGCATCGCTCAGGTCGCTGGGATAAGACTGTCTCATGGTATCTACTTCCTGGAAATATTGAGTTCGTTGTGTAAAATTGAACTCGTTCCCAAGCTCCTGCTTGGGAACGAGGAGAAAGCAGGTTCGCCTTAACAGATGCGTCACGACGCAGGCTGCGTTGCTATTGAGGTTCTTCATCATGCAGGCGATTCATTTCGGGCTTCATCCATCTTCTGCATAACTCGGTCATCGGGATTCGTTTACGGGCGGCTTCGTGCCGGATCGCTTTCCAATCTGAAAGAGGGACAAAGATAGAGATTTGCTTACGCAATTGCGGACGCTTCACGGATTGGGGCATTAATAATTCCTCATGATGAATGAAAAGAATGAGATAAATAGATAATAGCTATCGTCGCTACATAGACGATGAAAGCGGATTCCATAAATCACGATGGATCTTTGCCGTGATGAGAATCTGTTGGCCATCGCGGTTGTGTCTTTTGCTCTTCTCGAACTGGTGCTGGCCTCCAGTTTTCTCCCTCCATTTGCCTGGGAAGATCGCAGGAAGGCGAAAGGCCTAACTCCTCTTCCAGATCAGCAGGATCCAGCAAGTCTTCTTCAATATCCTCTTCCTGATCCTCAAACGGAGAACAATTCCCTACTGCTCCCCAGTACATTGGTAATTCTTCGTCGTCATACGCAAAATGAGCACATTGAACCATCAAATCCCCTCCCCCACTCAGGCTTTCTGCCGAAAACAAACAATCAATAAAGGTGTACATTATTTTACCACTTTGCCATTTTACAGTCAAGGATAAAGTTGACATTTGTTTCATTATGTTCATAATGACATCATCAGTACCAGGTATTGGTCCGTTTTACTCAAGGAGATACCAGATGTTGTTGAACTCTTCTGAACAAATCGAAACAGAGTCGGACCCGCTGCTGTGGGAACGGATTTTCTCACTCTGTGTTCAGCGTGGTTGGGATATCGGGCGGCTTGCTCGTGAAGCCAAAGTCTCTCGTACGACGCTGCATCATTGGCAGCAGGGAAAAACGACGCGGCCCCGGAATCTGACCATTTTTAAACTGGCAGAAGCGTTGCAAGTTGATCCTGCCAGTTTGCTGGGCGGAGTCACTGCGACTGCTCCAGTCGCTGTCCCTGCGATTTTTTCTTCTTCGCCAGCTATGCAGCAGGGCGAGCA
This sequence comes from Planctomycetota bacterium, assembly GCA_024278285.1. Taxonomy (GTDB): domain Bacteria; phylum Planctomycetota; class Planctomycetia; order Planctomycetales; family Planctomycetaceae; genus Rubinisphaera. Next base: position 3,123 of record JAJRTM010000696.1, on the reverse strand, counting down.
GGCAGCTTGCCGGGATTTAGAGGATCAGGCTCGTTTGTTTGATCGGCAAACCAACTGGGCAATTCAGTCGGTTTGTGAACAAGTCCCTTCGCTGTTTGAAGACTGGGATGAATCGCAATGGGACGAACTATTCAGCAGTTTTGGCACCGGCGGGGAAATGAACGAAGCAGGAATCCGCCAGGAAGCGACGGCGATCAATGCACGAAAAGAAACGGTGTATCAATTACAGATCGTTCTTGAAACGCATCTGGCAGAAGCGGCTCGCGGAGTGATCCGCGCGTTATACGAATCGATCCAGTGTGATGATCGTTCAAGCCCCTCTGATAAAACAAGATCCGACTGAGGAGTAGTCCTGAAATAAGCTCCCGGTTTATCGTAGGGTGCGTCGTGACGCATCAGGTCGTTCGTGTGATGAAAAAGGTGCGTCACGACGCACCCTACAAAATGAACTAAATAGTTACAAACGACGTTCCAATGCTGAATAGAGAACCAGCCCATCGTTGGCCTGCTCAACGAGACGTGCTGAGATTTGTTGGAGATTTTTTCGCTCTGTTAGCCAGTCCACAGTTTGTTCAAATGACCTTCTCTTATCATGGAGTCCAGTTCGAAGGGTTTGTATTCGTTTGCATTTGCTTGCAGATGTTTTACGGCTTTCGTTGGCGAACTATCCTTCTCAATAAAGATGATTAGATATTAAGGAATTGAACAGATGAAACAGCTCAAGTGGATTGCTGGAATAGCGATATTGGCAACTGTATCTTTTATGGTGATGGAGAGCCAACCCGAATCGAGCGTTCAGGCGCAAAGTGGTTCGCGATCTGGCGGACGAAGTTATCAGCAAGGATCTTCTTCCCGTCAACAAGGGATGAATCGCGCCCCTGCGAGTACGTTTGAAAGCAAATTCTGGGATTGGCTCAAACGGGTTGAATACCACAATTGGGCGCCAGGACCAGGAAAACCAACCGCAGCTTATCCGGGACAAAGCCCTCATGGTAAGTTCATAAAAACTTACCTCAACCGAACCGCAGCAGGGAACTCCAAAACGTTGCCCGATGGTTCGATCATTATTAAAGAGAACTTTGGGCCTGATGGTAAAACTTTGATGGCTGTCACTGTGATGTATAAAGCCAAGGGGTTCAATCCGGAAGGGAATGACTGGTACTGGGTGAAGTACACACCTGATGGCAGCGTTGCCCGCACGCCTGCAGAAAAAGGGAACATGCCGATTTCCGGGAAATTTGCCAGTTGCATTGAGTGTCATGCAGGAGCCGACGGCAACGATTTCTCATTCATTAACGACTAGGGAATTCCAAGAGTCACAAGTAAATGATAGTTGTGAATAACAGGAACGGAGTCTGTCCTTCCCCGTGTAGCCGCTCGGATCTCAGTGATTCGGGCGGCTTTTTTACTGCAACATAAACAAAGGGAATCCAACGCGGCATAGCCGCAGGCCAAACAGAGAATTGAACCACGAATAGCGAACAATTAACACGAAATTTTCTTTTGGAAAATTCATCTCAAAATGTAGGATGGCGTGCTTGCACCCATCTTCGCGTGCCGAGTTGCGTTCAATGAAAAATAGAGAGTAAAATCTGTTATTATGCTGCCATTGATTCACCGGTATAAGACCAATGAACTGGAAAGCGTATTTGATGGGTGCAAGCACGCCATCCTACCGTTGCGTAATCTAACTGTTTCGTGTGCCACGGCTCTGTGAGCCGTGCTGCGTTGGAGTGAGTATATCTTGTTAAATATTCAGCGGAGGGTGGCTGAGTAGTTAAAATCAAGCTTGATTTTCAGTTTGCACGGCTCACAGAGCCGTGGCACACACCGTGGATTCAAGAACCAAGGCGCAACAGTACCAATAATAACAACTTAAGAAATTTATCAGCCCACCCGCGGACTGGGCTGACTACAACATAAACAAAGGTAATCATATCCACGGCATCACCCTTTCACCTGTATCGTAAGTTCACATGACAGGCGATTTGAGTAAGATGCAGGAGATGAACAAGAGGGATATACCTCGATTTTGCGGTATTTTTCCTCTGTTTCAACCGACTGTTAACATCTTCGCAAGAAATGCCTAAGTTATTGGGTAGAGTGTCGAATCAGGAAGATTCTATGACATCACGACAGATTAATATGTACAGTAGAAGAGATTGAGGTCTGGTTTATGTCGATGACCCCATCATCAAAATTGCCACAGTTTATTGTGACAACTCAAGGAGAGATTCTGGGGGAAGATACTCCTGAAAATAAGGAGATCGTCCGCCGTATTCATGCTTGTGTGGCAGCTTGTGAACAGATTCCAACCGAAGAACTCGAAAAAGGAATTATCCAGGATATGTGCAACGCGATGAGCCAGATTGTGCCATTACTGGAGCAGAAAAAAGCTTCGTAATTCGCTGATCAGTTTAATGACAACCTCACAAAAAAGCCCGATTCTTTCCAGGATCGGGCTTTTTTGTGTCCCCACCGCAGCGTAAGTTACGCTGAGTAATTGGGATATATAAAAAGAAATGTAGGATATTCCCCTTGATGGAATTGCCTGAACTCTGAATAATCCCACCGCAATCGTTGTCATTTAACTTCTGGTGCAGTAATGGTTTCTTCCCCACTGATAAAATTGATCGTGTTGACCGTGATGTCGGTACACAGCCTGTTTGGTTGTGGTATCCATGCGGTTCACGAGGAATATTGTCGAATGGAGGAATCAGGTTGCAAAGACGGATCGTGCTCCCGTGAGCAGAAGGCAAATGGCTCGCATGCAAAGAAGCAGGAAGATGTCTGCCGCTGCCATTCAGATCGATCGCCTGAAATAATTGGCGAAACGGGCCAGCAGAAATCAATTCTGAGTGATCCAAAACAAGCTGGCAAAATGGTGTCTCACCAATCTCCAAGTATCCCGCCGTGCCAGTGTGCGTGTAATGGAGACCATTGCGTCTTTGTTTTAGATGCGGTGAAACCGGTTCTCATTGATCGGTTTTTTCTGGAGACAGCAAATAGCGAATTGGCTTCTGTCGAATTGTTGAGCCAACTGCTTACTCATCAACTGTTGCCTGTTGATCGAAATTTAGAGACGGGAAAACTGCAAGTCTCCCGTTGCGCGATCACACAAGT
>JAJRTM010000695.1 GCA_024278285.1 Planctomycetota bacterium | reverse complement strand
TTTGCCTGAAAATACTTATGTATAAACAACAGCGTGCTTGCACCCATCAAATGTGGTCTCCAGTTCATTAGTCTGTTGCCGGTGAATCAATGGCAGAAAAATAACAGATTACCTCTCCAATTTTCATGGAACGCAACTCGGCACGCGAAGAATAGGTGCAAGCACGCCATCCTGCGACGAACTGAAAATCAAGCTTTGCTTTGGTCTCATTCCATCTCTAACACAGCACGGCTCACAGAGCCGTGGCACGCGAAAGTCTTATTTCTCGCAACAGTTGCTCGACACCAAAGTCCCTCAACTCTCCCTCTTCCGGGTTATTTACCAACCTACTCTCGGTCCAGTAGGAAATTTTTGAATAAAGAAAGGTTCCCTTTAGCAACAGCAGAACGGCAAAAAAAAATCTCTGCTCAATATATTGAGCAGAGATTGATTGACCCCAGGGGGATTTGAACCCCCGTTATCGGACTGAAAATCCGGTGTCCTAGGCCAGGCTAGACGATGGGGCCTTCTTGACAGAATTTACAAGACGTTTCGACATAGTCAAGAGACCATCTTGAGGATAGCTATCAGAATTCGATAGAAAAACAAATTATTGAGGAATCGAATTCGAAACCGACCCAGGATCGGTAGCGTGAGGCTGTTCGAGTTGCGACTGAATCGCATCGTAGACCTCGCTTCGGTGTATGCTGACTTCTTGCGGAGCTTGAATACCGAGACGAACTTTATCGCCCCGTATATCGACAATCGTAATAACGATACAATCATCAATCACAATACTCTCGTTTTTCTTTCTTGACAGGACTAGCATCTTGCCAACTCCTCTTACTCCATAAGTACACTCTCCAGGAAGCGAAGCCGCGAGGAAATCCCCTTGCTTTTGTAAAAATAGCAATTCGCTTATCACAATGATTATACTGGCACAAGGGTTGCAGACAAGGCCTTGCGTAAAAAAAAAATAAATCTAACCGAAAAGGGTGCGATTTTACTTGTAATTGGAAAATATACTCTCTGGAACAGGCAATATCTCTCGGTTTTATCCCCAAAGAAAAAATAATCTGGGGGAAGTCAAACCAAAAAAGAGAGCCAATCTTCTGAGAACAAGGGGCAAGCGATATACATACCCTCAAGTGGAATAATGAGGGTATGTAATCAGCAGTTGCTACACCATATCTTTAAGTGCTTTGAGCGGTCGTACTTTAACGACGTTACGTGCGGGTTTTGCAGCTACATTCATCATTTCGCCCGGCTTGAATGGATTGGGGCGAGTGGTAGCTTTAGTAGCTGGTTTACGTTGAACCTGGATCTTGAGCAGGCCAGGCATATTGAATACGCCGGGGCCTTTTTTACTCAGGCTCTCTCCAATGATTTCGCTGAGTCCGTCCAGGACACTGCTCACCTCTTTTTTAGAAAGCTCCGTTTTTTCAACCAAAGCAATCAGAATTTCAGTTTTAGAAAGAGGCTTTCCTTGCTGCGCAGCCATGCGGTTCTCCCAGTAGTGCGGTTTTGATAGTTAACTAAGTGACAAACTTTACCTCATCGACCTGAACGAGGTGACCGTAGTAAAGTACGCAGCAGGCGAGTTGTCAATCAATTCTACTGGAAAAGCGAGGATTTCGCTGGAATTCGGCTATTCCTACTGCTAAGCATGTACTTGTGCACACTGTCAATGTCAGTCATCAGACTGATTTTTCCCTAAAAACTCACCGCCACTAATAAACATTCCGTTATCACAAGGGGTGCACCACTTAATTTCAACGCGATATTCGAACTCTCGAGATTCACTGGCCATTTTGATGACCACTTCTCCGGGAGTGATTGCTCCCCGGTGTAAAACACCCAAGCCGAACCGGCTGATTTCACGTGTTACGGCTGAGATTGTATTCCCACGAGAAGTAATGATTTCTGCAGGAACAGAAAGTTCAAGACGATCGACAGCGCGATTGTTATCAGCTTCTTCCTGACCAATACTTTCAAGAACAGCTTTAAGATCGGCCATCGTAGGACGACTCCAAGGATCGGAAGACATGTCTGTTTCTCCTGCTTTAAGCTTATATTACTAACGGTAAAAGTTTGCGAACGGCTCGCAAACTATAGAAAAATATCAGTTTGGTTACGGCTATCAGAATGAACCAGCCGTGCTGGGTATTAAGTTTTCTGCCTGGCACAAAAAGGATTTCAGTTGCCTTTGCAGTTCTCTACTTTGTGTCTGATGTGACTAAGCAGACATCATAAACATAGGTTGAAAAAGAAAGAGAGTGCAAGATTTTTTGGAGTATTTTCTTGAATCGAAGGGAGGGGCAATCTGAATGCAGATCAGAAAAAACTCATTAATTCAAAGCCGGAAGGCAATCTGCGAACTATACTGGATTGTTGCCTCTTCTCTATTGGATATTTCCCTCTTTCGAAAACTCTCGATAGGGAATTCCTAAAATTGGCGTTACACCAGTTAAGGCAAGAGGTTACATTGGGACGATATTGGAAATGGACAGGCAATCGGGATTGCAATAATGAGTGTTGGAACAACAACCAGAGACAAACAAGCCTTGCGTGTGATCAGCATGCTCCAGAACTGGAGCGATCGGCTCAGCGGTCATGTCACGCAAAAGAGGGCCCATGTGCGCAAAGTTCTGGTGACAAAACTAACAATCATCATTCCCGAATCATGTCAGGAAGCCGGCGAAAGCCAGGACAGAAGCATGGTTGAAGTCTGGACGAGAAATATTTCCCAGGGGGGAATTTGCTTTATCAGCGATGGAAAGCTCAAGGCGGGTGATGCTATCGTCATCGTCAATATCGGTAGCAAATACATGGAAAGTGAACTGGTACGCGACAGGCAGGTTCACGATGGCTTTTGGGAATACGGCGCGAAGTTCATCAAAGAAATTCAGATGTAACTGAAATCGCGTGAAACGATTCAGGCTTCGATTTCTCACTTCCCTAACCCGGCATAGCCGGAACCAAACAGGAAAGTAGGCGTTAGGTAGTAGGTCTTAGGCGTTAGGAAATAGTAGGATGGCGTGCTTGCACCCATCAAATGTGGTTTCCAGTTCGTCAGTCTTATGCCGGTGAATCAATGGCAGGATAATAACAAATTCACTCTCTATTTTTCATTGAACGCAACTGGCCACGCGAAGATGGGTGCAAGCACGGAATGGCACTGTCGGGGTCGGAGTATACAGGGAATGCACAACTTAGGGGGCGGCATTCACTCTTCCCAGTCGTGTGTATTTATCCCAATATACTAATAAATGGTTCGTTTTCTTGGTCACGACAGTGCCATTCGTGCAAGCACGCCATCCTACGACGAACTGAAAAATTGAAGGTGTAATGGAATGATTTCATTTCTGTTTATTCGTGGTTCAAAACAATTCTTATAAAATATCCTGCCACTTTTGCGCAGCATTTCATTAATCAGATACTAACCCGGCACGCGAAGAAAGGGGCAAGCACTTTAGCCTACTTGTTATCGGGTAATGTCAGTAGTTGCTTAATATTGGCGATTAGATCGGTATCGTTCAGTGTTGTTTGCGTCCCTTTTCTCAGGTCTTTCAGTTGCCAGTTCTGATCATTAAATTCTTGCGTCCCGGCGATGATTGCCAGCGGGATTTTCTTTTTGTTGGCGTATTTAAGTTGTTTTCCAATCGCTTTGGCTTCGGGGTAAACTTCGCTGGCAATTCCTGTCTGATGAATTCGTCTGCTGATTTTTTGATAGTCAGCCAGATGGTTCGCATCGAACTGTGTCACGAGAACCTGCGATGTGGTCCCCACCGCGTCGAGGCGTCCCAGCTCTTCCAGAGCAGCGAGTAGGCGATCTAAACCAAGACTGGCTCCAACGCCGGGTAATTTTTGCTTGGTGAATAAGCCAGCCAAATCGTCGTAGCGACCTCCCGAACAGATGGAACCAATGCCGGGAAGGTCGTCGAGAAACGTTTCGAAGATTGTCCCGGTGTAGTAATCGAGACCTCTCGCGATGGAAAGATCCAAGTGTAATTGCTCGCTGGCAACTCCAATTTCAAGGCAGGTAGATGTTAACTGGTGAAGAGCTTCAAGGGCAAACTGGCCTCGCTCAGAATTGGCAACTAATGGACGAGCTTGTTCTAAAACGGCATCTGCTTCCCCTTTTAAGGCTGCCAATTCGAGAACAGCTTTGGCCTGGTCGTCGTTCACCTGGGCTGTTTGTTTCATTTCCGTGATTACATTTTCCTCCCCAATTTTGGGAAGTTTATCTAACGCGCGAAGCAGCGGGACGGTTCGATCCAATAAACCGTGTTGTTCTAAAACTCCGTTAAGTAATTGCCTGTGATTGACATGGATGGTGAATTTTTTCAAACCGATTGCATGCAGTAAATCGTGAATGACGAGCACTGTTTCGATATCTGCAGCGATTGATTCGGTGCCAATGGTATCGAAATCGCATTGCAGGAATTCACGATAACGCCCACGAGCAGGCCTTTCGCCTCGCCAGACCGGGGCGATGTGATACCGCT
>JAJRTM010000005.1 GCA_024278285.1 Planctomycetota bacterium | reverse complement strand
TTGCCCTGTTGTTCAGCTTTTGTCTGATTGCGTTCTCAGTCGCGATGCCCGAAATTTTACATCGGAATCATATCGCTGCTTTGCGTGAACGCGGGGTGTATGTTGTTACTGTTTTCGAAACACCTGAATGGCTTGAAAAAACAACTGGCAGTCAACCTCAATTTCGATTCCATGAAAAAGTCTTAGGTATCGATTTTACCCCGCATCCAGCTACAAATCAGGATTTGCAGTCAATTTCAGACTGGTCGATATTGCAGTTCGTCGTCGTGACTCATGCGAATATTTCTGAACAAGCCGTCTCGCAGTTATTATCACATTGCCCAGAACTGAAGCGATTGCAGATTGTCAGTTGTCAAAATATCAATCCAGCGTTCATTCACAAAATACGCAGTAAGTATCCTTCTTTAATCGTCAATTATCGTGGCGTCGCCTATCTTGGCATCGCAGGGAAAGCTCATCCACAAGGTTGTGAAATTTTCTTTATCGATCCCCGAAAACCAGCAGATAAAGCCGAGCTTAAAACAGGAGACATCGTTACTGCATTTGACTCAAAAACGGTTTCGTCGTTTGAACAACTTGTCGATATTATCGGAGAGTATGCTCCGGGGGATGAAGTGACCATCGAAGTGCTGCGTCAGGATAAAAAGCTATCATTCCCTTGCACGTTGACCGATTGGAGCGGCAGGCTGCGTTAAGGGATCAATCACGAAGGCAATAAACTTGATGGCGGCATGCGTGCTTCAAAAAATGTTAGAGTGCCGTGCCGCTTCTGTTCAGTTAAGCATCGATCGTAACTATTCAGCTTTGGCGTAGGGTCCGCTATTGCGGACCACGATGGGAAGTGGATCCCCCTATTTCGTGCGGTGGTCCGCAATAGCGGACCCTACGGACAACCTGAATTCTTGCAAAAACTACCCATCACTGAATAGTTACCATCGATCAAACAATAACTGTCGTCTCTTTAGATGGCCCAGACACATCGCGTCTGGGTGACGCAGTCACAAGAAGTCTGATCAGACACTCTAACTGGACAATAATCGCCCCTTCTTTTTTACCGTTTCATGCTTTTTCTTCGTCGGAAACCACATTCTCGGCTTCCTGTTGCGGGGCAACTCAGACGCGATGCGTCTGAGCCATCCAAACGGTTTGAATTTTGTGACGCTGATTCGGTTCAGGATCGTTTCCCGTAAAACGGACCGTTATTGTTTTGGCAATGCTAATTGAAAGGCCACTCGATTTTTTCTTTAGCAGCGAGTTGCTTAAGAATTTCGAGGGTTTGAGGTTCAAACTGAACTTGATTTTGAGAATCGCCTTGGTGGCATTCCAGAGCTTTTCCATGATTTTCGATATGTGCTCCTAAATCAGTCAGTTTTTTTCCCAACATTTCTGAACCTGCAAAACAAGCAGGGTTGATAGCCATCAAAAAATGTTCGCTGCGTTCTAAGGCAGGCCCCCGTGTTTTCTCAGAAGGCATTTTCTGTCCAGTCAAGCCGCAGGTCAACACGGCATGCAGCAGACCAAATGGGCCGGAAAGTTCGTGTGGAATGACGATTTCATTTCCATGATTCGCTTCAAATGAAAACTCAAAACCAACGGTATTTCCCTGGTAGGGTAACGCATAAGCAAACGGTTGACGCCCAAAAAGTGGTTGTTCGCTTCCAAAGGCTTCCACATGCGATTCACTCGCGGTACTTGTCACACAGAGACCGACCATCCCCTGCAGTGCTGCCAGGCGAGCGTAAACTAAAGGCGACCCCAATCGTTGAGAATTTGATATCACAACAATGGCAACTCCCAGTTCTTTTGCTTTTTCCGTTGCCTGCTCCATTCCTTTGGTCGCAGCAACATGCCCCATTCCTTCGTTGGCATCAAAGAAGCTGATCGCCGGCGTTTCAGTTTTTTGAATCGAGATCGCCCTTGGATCCACATCGCCGATATCGAACGATTCAACATGGCTGGGCAGACTGGCGCACCCTTCCGAATATTTCTGCAGGCGGTCCGCATCGATTAAGCGATCCGCTGCAAGCTCTGCTTCGAATCCATACATCCCTTTCTTGACAAGAACTGCAATAAGAAAAGAACGCATTTTAGAACAGGGGGTGCATGGTGTATTCATCGTCTTGATCGTATTCTGTATTTACTTTTGAATTTTTAATTTCTGCTGTCTAATCTACTGTTCTAATACTTGTTTGTTTCTAACAAATAAATCAACTGATTATTCCGTTGATTCGCTATTTTCAGGAGGTATGCTTGAACTATCTCCTGCGTTCGATTCAGAATCAGTAGTGTCTGGTTGCTGTGATGAGGAATCCGCTGGTGTTTTTTTGGGTGTCGGCTTCTTTTTGATGACCGAGACAATATCCTGTAACGGTGTCACGATCCGACGGCGATCTTCGTAAACGACAACGACTTGCTTGGAAATAATCTCGTGTGAAATAACTTTCCCTTGCCCTTCCCGCGTAACAACTTCCGCACCAATTTTGGGGAGCTCGCGTTTGAATTCCTGATAGGTATCGTACTCGTACCGCAGGCAACATTTAAGGCGACCACATCGACCTGAAATTTTATTGGGGTCCAGCGATGCCTTTTGGACCTTCGCCATTTTCATTGAAACGGGCGGTTTTTCGCCCAGGTGGGTATTACAGCAAACCGGCTTTCCGCAGTCGCCATAATCAGCAAGCAGCATCGCTTCGTCGCGGACACCGATATGTCTCATGACAATGCGAATTTTGAGTTCCACTTTAAGCAGCTTCACCAGTTCACGAAAATCGACACGGTTTTCAGCCAGGAAATAAACAACAAGCAATTCGCTGCCGAACAGATGCTCGACATCAACAAGCTGCATCGGCATTTTGCTTTCTGCAATCAAGCGACCTGTAACCTCAAATTCGTTTTCCTCTTTCGCCAGGCACTCGTCTTTCGTTGCGTAATCTTCTGCATTCGGGAAACGCTGAATTCTGCCTTCGACTTCCGATGATTCCAGAAATCCAATGGCGCGTTCGGTGGCAACACAAAGAATTTCCCCCCATTCAATTCCCCGCTTGGAACGAATGATAACATCGTCACCACGATGCACCGCTCCCCGTGGCTTCCAGGTAAACAGACCCAGAAGCCGTGAAGAGCCGTATCTTACAATGTACTGCTCAACTGTTTGTTCAGCCATTTGCTACTTACATTCAATATGAGATCAGGTCTGCCGGGCAGACCTTTTATAACCAGAGGATATTTTTATCGTACCCCGTATACGAACGATACGAAGCACCGATATTATGACGCAGACGCGATTCAGTTCCAAGTCGGACGGAGGTTGATTTCCAAATCGTGGTAGAATGCGTCGAGAACAGTTGTCACGGTAGCTCGGCGGTCAATTTGCAGAATCGCCTCGAAGCATTGCTCCATCGCATCGGCCCAGGCATCCTGCTGAATGACATTAACCTCTGATTTTGTAATCGCCTGATGCAGCCAGCTTAAACAATTTTCGACGATGCTTTTCGCTGCTTCCCGCTGCGAGCCGGGGTCACTTTTATATTGCCCGAGAATCGCTTCTCCGACTCTCGCCAGTTCTTCAGCACGAAACCGACCGCGACAGAATATTTTCGCCAACACATCTGTATCGATATTACCCTGCTCTTCAGATTGCTGAAGCCAGCGAATTGCTTTCCCGACCGAGCCGCCTGATCGTTGAACGGCTTGTTCAATCAAGGCCTCGTTTGCTGCGATGCCTTGTTGATGCAAGATGCCCGTTATATCTGCCGGTTCGAGTGTTCCAAAGAAAACAGATTGGCAACGCGAGCGGATCGTCTGAATCACTTGATCGGGATCAATCGCAAGCAGAATAAGCACCGCCCCCGGCCCCGGTTCTTCGAGTGTTTTTAGTAGCGAGTTTCCACTGGCGATGTTCATTTTCTCGGCGTCATCAATAATGGCAATTCGATGCCCGCCGTGCATGGGCGAAAGAGACAATTCATGACACAAGCCTTCCCGTCCTCGTTTATCCGCAGCGCCAACAAACAGATCAATCGGCAATTCCGTTTTCCCTTCCGGAAGTGAAACCTGCATCAAATCGGGATGTGTACTTGAAAGCACCTGCCTGCATCCGGAACAATCGCCACATGCTTCAAATTGAGTTGAATCTGATTGCTCACAAAGTAGCGTCTGAGCTAACTCCAACGCAAAAAGTTTCTTGCCAACTCCCTGCGGCCCCGCAAACAAATACGCATGCCCCAACCGCTCGCGACGTACCGCATTCGCAAACATTTCCTGTTGTCGTTGATGTCCAAATACTCGCTGCCAACTCATTAATTTTGCCTGATAAAAAGTAGGATGGCGTGCTTGCACCCATCAAATACGGTCTCTATTTTTTGTGAATTTAACGCCGAATCATAAGCAATCCAATTCTCTCCTGTTATTGAACGTCACTCGGCACGCGAAGATGGGTGCAAGCACGCCATCCTACAAAATACAGATGCGGAATTGCCACACTCTGGCGAGTGTAGCTACCCCCAATATGACTTTTCCGTCAAAGCATCACTCGGCACGCCTGTTAACCGGCTTCCCGATGATACATCCGGGCATTTTCAACAAACAAATCAAATTCATGCTCACTGGAAAAATCTCGCTTGGGGATAACGATTGCCTGTACAGCCGAAACAAAAATAAAGGCATGCTTACTTCCCACCTCAATGCGTTCCACAGCAGGCCAGTAATAAGCCGAATGACCATATTGATTGTATCGAGCAATTTCAGTTTTATTGATGATGATTTTCTGCTCACCAAAAAGGGCACGGTTACTACCATAACGAAACATGCTTCGAATTTGTCTATGCCTGCCCCACCTCATAAGAGCCGGAGCAAAAAATAATAATATGACTGCAAAGCCAATTAAAAAATTTCCTTCCAGACGTAATCCTCTAGTCTTAGACATGACTATCCCGAACATGGCAAGTGCAAATGGAATGCTAAACCTACAGAATTGCACACGTCGACGAAGTGCTGGCAAATTACGTATCAGGTGCTCGTCTGCTGCAATCACATCGTTCACGTCAATTTTTACATTTACTTCCATCGCATCACTCCCGCTGTTACGCATGCCAAGCTGAACCTCAGCTTTATTCGGCGCCGAAATTCCAAATTTCATAACAGCAATTGCGGAATCTCAACAAACTCAACACTCATCGCATACGCCAAGCCGTGCATTGCGAGTTGGTCGTCGTCTTTGGTGTTCATCACCAGCAAATCTGCCTTGTGGGAGACGATCAGTTTTTTGTACGTGGCAAGACGATGTCCGGTGGTCAGTTCGGTTTCAATTTGAATTGGCACCCCGGCTTCCTTCATGCTTTGTTGTGCAGCCTGCAGGTAACGAACGACGTCTCTGTTGAGTTGCTCCTGCAACCGGGATCGTACCAGTTCGGAATTCAATTCAGGAATTCGTTCAATCGCTTGTAAATACCGCTCCATAACCTGATCGTCTTCCACATGGCAAAGCACCAGTTTGCCGTTTGGATTTGTGATCGCGGCTGCATTATTAATCAGCCGATGGTCTCCCGCCAAGTGATCTGTCGCCGCTAGAACCGTATTACATTTCCGGCCTTGAATGGTAGCGGGAGAAGCAACCGAACCGGGCAGAAGTAGAATCGGAAAATCCGTTGCCTGAGTCAGCATATCAACATAAATGCCCAGCGAACATCTCGGCACAATCGCTTCTTCGTGCAAATGCCTCCAGGTGATAAGCAGGTCAGCCGGCGAACCTTTTACATCTTCTTCCAACTTCTGGACGGTCGTGTTCGGACCAACTCGTAACGTATCCCATTTCTCGACATTTGCCAACTCGGCTGAAAATTGTTTAAGGGCTTCAATGGTCGCCTCGGTCTGATCATGCTGTTCATCCAGCACCAGCAGAACATGATCGATCTTTTTGTCCGAATAAACAAACTGTTCCCGCTCGGCTCTGCGAAAAACAGATTCAAATTCGTCAATATGCTCTAGTGTGTCCATGATCGGAACTTTCTCCAAACTAACTTTTGTTATTCAGACCTGTTGTACAGGAAATTTGCGTTGAGTTCCAGAAACTTATCTCGCCAATAATAATGATCAAGCAAGTTATCTGTCGAACGCCCTAGTTGATGATAAGCGACAAAAATCGCTTCAATAGTCGCCAGCCCTTCGGATGGTTCATCGAAAAACTTCGAGGTCCGCGGATAAGCCGTTTTCCAATTCGGCAGCGAGCGAACGGGAACCTGCTTGTAATCGGCTTCCATCTTTTCCGCCCACCGCCAAGTTCCATCCAACACCAGCAGACCGGAATCAGCATCCGCTTCGCTTAAAAGAGATCCCTCAATCCCAAGCCGCACATAGCTACCCGGCACTTCAATTTTGTTTTGTGGATACGTACAAAATTCAAACCCCTCCCGCCCCCGCAAAGGTTCCACCGTACATTTACTACGACGCTCCTTACGATGCACAACAATAATGGTCGGTAAATTATCGTTCATAAAAAGTTTACCGCAACTCGGTAGGTCAGGCTGTGCCTGACAAAATAGGTGATACTGTTTTTGATTGGATTTCCAGAATTATTGATCTCTTGTATCACAGAAAAAACGTTCTCGCATTTATCTTGTAGTCATCGTCAGGCGAGAGCCTGACCTACGTTTCTTTATTCTGCAAGTACGCATCCATTTCGCAAACCTCAATGTGTACTCAAACCGAAAGTCAATTCAATCTTTGGGGATTTCAATTGACTCCAACATTTCCAAGACCTGTTCTTCGTCCCATGCTTCTTCGCTGAGACTCATGATGAATAAAATCGGTCCTTTTTTGCCAGGAAGAACACCATGAACCTGACGAACTTCCTGATTCGATTCTTTATCGGTCCCTTTAATGAACTTGAATTTAATCACCTCTCCATCAATAGTCACTTCTACGGTTTTCTGTTCTTCGACATTCAGTTCATCACCTGAACTACTCTCTCCCAATCCTTCTCTGAATGAATCCTGCAGCTCTTTATTTTCAGCCAGAGACCCGCTGAATTCCATCAGGATGATGACGCCGGATTCCGAATTTTCAATGAAGAGACCTTCCATCGAAATAAATGAAAACATTTTCATCGTGAAAGATTTTTTCGCT
>JAJRTM010000694.1 GCA_024278285.1 Planctomycetota bacterium | reverse complement strand
CGGCATGCACCCCGAAATGACCGCCCGAGAAAACATCTATCTCAACGGCGCGATCATGGGAATGAAAAGGCGAGAAATTACAAAAAAATTCGACGACATCATCGACTTCGCCGGCTGCAAAATGTACGTAGACACCCCAGTAAAACGCTTCAGCTCCGGCATGTCAGTAAGACTAGGCTTCGCCGTCGCTGCCTTTTTAGAACCAGAGATTTTAATTGTCGACGAAGTTCTAGCCGTCGGAGATAGTGAATTTCAGCGTAAAGCAGTCGAGAAGATGAAGTCAGTTTCGCAGAATGAAAGCCGCACAATTCTTTTTGTGAGTCATAATTTAAACTCGGTGTCGCAGCTCTGCAGTTCAGTTGCGATTATAACGCACGGAGAAATGTCGGAACCAATTGTAACGGATAAAGCAATCACAAAATACCTTGCAGACACCAACGCAGCAATGGAAACAATTACTGTACAGTGGCTAAAACGCATCACGATTAGTCCGGCAGGAAAGTATGTAGGACAAATCAAAACTTGCCAGCCGGTTACATTTGAGTTGGAACTCGATTTGCCCGATGAAAATGAAATCGAAGTTGGCGTCGTTATCAAAGATGAGACATTGGCGCGTGTCGCCGTATTTAACAGCTTAGTTAACTCAGGTGCAGTATTTAATGGTGGGAATAAAATAATTTGTTGTAGACTGGAGTCATTGCCGCTTGTTCCGACCAATTACTTTGTTGATGTGGTAATTGCCTGCGCCAATAAAGGAATCTTAGGGCGAGCGGAAAATGTAACACAGTTTGAAGTGGTCGCGGATGACGTTTATGGTACGGGGCGTTTGCCATCAACGAAACAAGGCAAACTGGTATTACAGGCCCATTGGCGTCAAAACGAATAATTTCGTAGCACATTGTTGGATAAGCTTGCTGGTGTTGTGACGTGTGAAATTTATGAGAATGAAAGGCAGCCTAATGGCTGCACTACGAGCGTTAATTGATGAAGCGAATTCTATTTATCGAAACAGGTACGACTGGCGGCGGTTCGTTCGAAAGTCTTGTCCAATTAGCTCGCCATATTAATACAGATGAATTCGAATGCGTCTTCGCATTCGTCACTCGGACCCACCACTGGGACACACTGGAATCCTTAGGTTTTGAAGTTACCAAAATCAAATCTAAGTTACTTAAACCTACGCCTGAACATACTTGGATGGCACAGGCACTAAGTACGATTACCAAGGCGGTCCGTCGGCCTGGGCGATTTCAACGAACAATCAGGAAACTCAACCTCTTAGACGCAACTCAGTGGTTAAGCAAGTTTCAACAAAAACGAAAGTTCAATCTCATTCATTCAAACGACAATACGTGGCGCAATTCGTTTGTGATGAACTATTGTCGGCGGCAGCATATACCGTGCATCGACCATTTGCGATCACATAACGTTCATGAGTTTGATAAACGTTGGGCACGTGAGTGCTCAGGGCCGACAATTCGTCATGTGGCAATTTCTGAATTCATCCAGCAAACTTGGGTAGCGTGCGGCCTCCCTGCCAATCATATCTCTGTAATTCCGAATGGAATCAATTGCATAGAGCAAATGCACAGAAGGGAAATACGGACTGAAGAGCAGTTGCCACATGAATCCCATGTTGTTGTGGCCGCCGGTCGAATGATCGGACAAAAGGGGTTTCAGTTCTTACTTGATGCATTTGCCGAAGTTGCGCGATCTGTCCCGAATACCTACTTGGTCCTCTATGGAGATGGTCCGCATCGAAATCGTTTGATTGAACAAGCAGGCAAACTTGGTGTTTCGTCAAAAGTACGATTTCCTGGCTACTGTAAACATTATCGTGAATATTTATCGAGTGCAGACGTATTCGTGCTTCCAAGTATTTCGGAACCTTTTGGTCGCGTTTTATTGGAAGCGATGCTTGAAAACGTGCCAATTGTGGCAACAAATTCAGGCGCAGTACCTGAAATAATTACTCACGAACAAACCGGATTGTTGGTGCCTGCACAAAACCACTTCGCCATCGCGACGGCGGTTACTCGCCTACTGCTGGACCGCGAACTCGCAAATTCAATAGCTAAAGAAGCTCACAAAGTGTTAATCGAAAAATACCAGATACAGTTCTCCATGGCGAAGATCACAAAACTCTATCACCAGATATCACAAGCAGGTTGAAATATGACACAATCGATGGTTAATTATAATGTCGATGTTTTTCGAGATCGTGGAGTTGGGGGATGGCGGCAGCTTTATCTTCTATTTCTGACACGGATGCAGGTCGATTCACTCATTGATTTTGGATGTGGGTCACCTCATTTCCTCACGCAGCTTGAATCGATTCCTCGCAGAATTGGCGTGGACGGTAACAGCAAATACGCGGATGAGTACCATCAGGCTGGCATCGAGTTTAGCCAACGTGATTTAGATCACGGTGAGCCTGTGCGAGTTGATCCGGTTGAGGCTGCTATCTGTTCTGACGTATTCGAGCACTTGCTTTACCCTGAGCGGACACTTCTAAATATCACATCGGTCTTGACAGCGAATGGTTTTCTTTTCTCACATGTTCCGAACGAATTTACTCTTCGGAAAACGATACGAATCATGCTTGGGAAAGATATTGCCATTTACAATCATCCTCACTGTAAAGAATACGACCATCCTCATTTACATCGTTTTACAAAAATCGGGTATGAATCATTCCTGAAAACACACTTTAAGTTTAATGTTTTCTTAACTGATTTGCGATATAATCGCATTGCTAAGGTTCTTAAAAGTTTACGAATTCGAGTTCCCTTTGCCATAGAAATGGGACCAACATTCGTAAGTACTAATTGTCCGGATCGTTTTAAACAATTGGTTGAAATTAAAAAAGAATTGGCTCTCCGATGAAAACTCACAACCTATTTGATTCAATACTCGTAACATCAGGTGATGCTATGATCTCGAATAGTTGCTTCATATCAAATTGTGATGGCATTGATGGTCACCTTTATCAACTCGGCAATATCGATATACTGTCAGAAAAAATTCTGCACTTGCTTTCAAACCCTAAGCAATGTCAGTCGCTTCGGTAATATTAGTCTTCTGTCATGGTAATTGATATTTTCATACCCTATATATTGCGATGTTTAATTTCTCCTAATTCCACCACCACTCTGTAATCAATTTATGATTTATCATCTTCTCAATATATTTGAGCCACGTGCTGGTAGCGATTTGGTGCGTGCTTTGCCTGTTACAATTGCATCAATGCAGCGAGCTAAGCGTGAAGCTGAGGAGGCTGGTTTGGCGGTCAGTCAACTTGCTGCAGCGTTCGAGCATGAACAGCACACTATCCCGGATGGTTTTATTGCGACACGTCCGCTTATCAGAAGCTGTCAGGATGTCCCAGAGCTAGGAGACTTTCCCCCATTGCCATTTCATCGAGATCTACTGGAAAGATTGGCCGAACCTGCAGCAGGTGATGATATTCTCATTTACACAAATTCTGATATTGCCGTTCAGCCTCATTTTTATTCTGCAGTACAAAAAATTGCAGATGGCGGCCTGGATTGTTTCACGATCAATCGTCGTACAATCTCTGGCGAGTATCGGGGAGTAGAAGACCTTGAAGAAATGTATCACGACAAAGGCGAGCCACACCCTGGTGCAGATTGCTTTGTCTTTCGATCTTCGCTTTTTCGGGAATTCGAATTAGATGAAGTGGTTGTTGGAACAGCATTATTCGACAAAATGTTGCTGTGGAACTTTGCCGTATTCGGGAAAGCGTTTCGAGTAATTGAGGATAAACACCTTACGTTCCATATTGGTAACGATATGAGCTGGAAGAACTCCAAAAATAATGCCCTTAGGTATTATAATAGAACATGCCTGAAGAACATGCTGGAGGGAATCGCGTTGCGTACCGGCCCACTCCATCAGCATAAGGAATTGTGGAGCCATTTGTCCGCTCCTGTAAGAAGTCCGCATGCCAGGTATATGTACGAACTGATTGGGGTGCGATATAAAAAAAAATGGTATGAAAAATTATTTTCCCAATAGTTTTTTCTTTCGATGGGTATGATGCCTGCGTGACATTAGTAGCTTTCTATTAAAGAATTGATGACCTGTTTCAAATAAAACAAACCATCCCACGAATGTCACTTTTTTAAATCAACAATAAACCTATCATCAATACTCGAAAATTAAACCCTCAGATGTTCGATTGGTCAAACATTAGTCGTTATTGCAAGCTACCGAATTCAGAATTCAAATACTATTTTCTTGTTGTATCAGTATTGCTTTCAACCGTATTTTCATTAAATTTACTATTTCTGGTTGTAATCCGGTATAACGAAATAAATGATGGCTACCAAGTTGTTAAAGTAAAATGGGATCTTGCATGCAGTCCTCAAACATCAAGTATAATATTCCTCGGAGACTCTTCGGGGGACCAGGGAATTGCTCCATCGGTTGTTAAGGAAGAAATTCGATGTTCCTCCTTAAATTTATGCACCTTGGGTAACCTACTGCTTGTAGATGACTTATGGCTCTTGGAAAGCTATCTTGAAAAATCCCCCTCTCCCCAAAGTGTAGTGCTTGTTCATGTTTATGATGTCTGGCATCGTAAATCTCCCAACATTGGTGCTTTACGTCAGATCCCCATCAGTACACAAGCATGGGATGAGTTGACTCCAATTGTCGATCTTGGATGGTTTTGGAAGACTTCGATCCTGATTGATCAGTTCATTCCGATGTATTCTCGCAGGTTAACACTTCATCAGTTTATTTGGCACCCAAGTGAGTTAATGAGTGAGCGAAATGAGCTGGAATTTACGGAGTATGGATTTCGTCCCTGCAAGGTGAATTCATTGGAGGGGACAATTGCTGATCGAGAGAATCATTTGAAGTTTGTTTCCGAGAATAATTTTATCCCCTCGATGATTAATTCTCTTGCATATCAAAAAATAATTGAACATTGCAAAAAACACAACATTAGATTATTCGTTGCTAGTTCCCCTCTGGATGAGAAGTTGGCATCTGATCAATTCTTTCAGGGCTACTACAATGAATTACAACAATGGCTAGAAAAAAGCTCCAATGGGCACCCCCATGTTACAGTTATTTCAGAATTATTTCTGGTGCCCGAACATGAATTAGAACGTGTTGATCATGTAACTGTTGATGCGGCACATCGGTACTCACGATGGCTGGCAGAGAAAATAAAGTCGATGCCGGAATACTCACATGCTCAATAAAATAATTACTGCTGGCAGATATATTGCCACTCCTCGGCGATACCGGTTTCTTGCAAGATTGATTCGATCTCGCCTGTCGGGAGAATCAATGTCTTTGGACCAGACTCAGCAACGCGCTTTAGCTTGGTGTAAAACTGATTCTGCTTCTACTGAGGATGCGATTGGTCTATTGGGATATTCACTAGCCAATGTGCAACTTCTTCATAAAGAAACTTTTGACTATAGTCACCAAGCTGTCAAAGAATGCCCGCAGGTGATGGGAGGACCGGGCAATCTGGATCTACTTTACTCGCTGACGCGGGGATTATCAGCAAAGATTGTTATCGAAACAGGAGTTGCTTACGGGTGGTCTTCGCTGGCTGTTTTACTTGCGTTGAAAGAAAATGGTGGTGGGAAGCTGATGAGCAGCAATCTTCATTATCCTAGATTTGATGGAGATGAACGGTTTGTTGGCTGTGCGGTCCCGGAATCTTTGAAATCGATGTGGACTGTTATCGGCAAGCAGGATTCAGAAGCAATCCCGGAAATATTACAAACAATGCCTGCGTATGATCTAGTTCATTACGATAGCGCGAAGTCGTATGCCGGCAGGATGTTTGCATATCCTTTGTTGTGGAATTCACTGCGAGTGGGTGGTTTATTTATCTCAGATGATATTGATGACAATCTGGGGTTTAAGCATTTCTGCACGATGCTTCGAGAAAAACCGATTATCGTTGAAACTCCTCGCAAAGGAAAACCGAGTAAGTATGTGGGGATTATCAAAAAACGTGATCATCGTAAGCCTCGGGATTTGATGTTTTAACTCATATGCGTATTGCGTTTATCACTCCTGAATATACTTCCGAGGAATCGTACAGCGGGGGGTTGGCGAATTATCTTGGGCGGATGGCTACTTCGCTTTCTGCGCAGGGGCATGATGTGCATGTCTTTACGAAGTCTTTTGCCGGGAACGAAGTGATTGATTATCGCGGTGTGACGGTGCATCGGGTGATTCCGCTTTGGGATCTCAAAATGAGAATTGATCGCATTGATCGTTTGACGCCGCGTTCTTTGTACGCTCCATATCAGGATTTGAAAGCGGCCTGGAGTTTGTGGAAGCGTTGGAAGCAGGCTCATCGAGAACAGAAATTCGATGTCGTTCAGGTTTCGAATGTTTTGGCGGTGGGGTGGTTCTTTCGAAAGGTTAAGGATGTTCCCATTGTGACTCGCCTTTCCAGTTATCGCCCCGCCTGGGACAGTGCTGCTGGCGTTAAAATGAATCGCTCGGTGAGAACACGTTGGTGGATGGAGAAGGTCGCGATCAAGGGGACAAAACATATTTATTCCCCGACTCACTTTGTGGCCCGGTTAACGCAAGAGAATTACAACATTCCCCATGTCAATGTCATCGAGACACCATTCTTCCTGGAAGAAGAGACCGCTGACGTTACAGAATATGAAACCCATTGCAAAGGGAAAGACTATATTCTGTTCTTTGGCCGCATGACACAGATGAAAGGCGTCGATTTACTGGCTGAAGCGTTGCCGGGGTTAATGAAGCGGTTTCCGAACATGCACGCTGTTTTTGTGGGCGGCCAGGCAGTCGCAAAGAATGGTTGTCAAATGCACGACTACATTCGACAACAGACCGCTGCCTGTTCAGATCGCGTTGCAGTACTGGATTCGATGCGGCACGATAAACTTTACCCCATCATTAAAAATGCAAAAGTGGTTGCTATCCCATCACTAATCGACAATTTGCCCAACACATGCCTGGAATCGATGGCGCTGGGGCGAGTCGTTGTTGCGACAACCGGCACTTGTTTTGAACAACTGATTAGAGACGGGGAGTCTGGCATTCTCGTTGAACCGGATCATGTCGAAAGCCTGAGCGATGGTCTTGCACGGGCGTGGGAACTTTCGCAGGATCAACAAAATCAAATCGGAAGCAACGCGATCACCCGCATCAAACAGCTTCACCCTGACATCAAAGTCCCGGAACTGATTGAATATTTTGAGGGACTGAATAAGCCGCAAACATCAAATCGTAAACATTTCGTCGAAGCATGTCCTTCGAAATCTACAAGTCCATCTACATAAACGCTACGTAATTGTTATTTAATTCACTCGAATTTGTTTTGTTCTTTATCGTTGTGTATGGACTTTATATTGTCCTGAAGCATCGATACCAGAATGCGTTGCTGCTGGTTGCCAGTTATTTTTTCTACGGTTGGTGGGACTGGCGATTTTTAT
>JAJRTM010000059.1 GCA_024278285.1 Planctomycetota bacterium | reverse complement strand
TACCAGAGAGGCACGAAAAGATCATTCGGATCGGTCGGAGCAACCCCCGGTTTAAGTTGCCCATAACCGGCGGAAGAACTTGAACTGTAAACCAGCCGATCCCAAAGCAACGGCTCTCCCAAAATAGTGAACTTCCCTTTGGGAAGCCATTGGGTATCGTATTCAAAATTATTCACTTGTGCCCGCGTCATCAACGAAGCGGCGACATTATCTTTTTGATAATTCAGATTGAGCAGCGTTTCGTTATCTTTCCCACGATCCCATTCGTTCTCGTAATACTGTTCGAGGAAGTTACGATCATTCAAAAAACCGACTTCTCCCGTTACTGAAAAGAAGTTTGATAACTGCTGACGATGTCGCCACAGAACACGCCCGCGCGTGTTGGAAGCAACGTCAAGATTCCTGCGATCCCGTCCCAGATTATCCTGACCGAAATCGTTAATCCAGACTGCTTCAGATTCACCGAAAAAACTTCCCGGACTGCCAATCGGTTCAATTCCCATGTAATTGACGCTGTTGCCGAGCCAGAAGCCTCGATCGGTATAAACATTGGCGTTCATTTTCCAATCAAGTCCCGAGGAAGTTTCCAACCCCAATAAGCTGGGCACATCCCACTTTGTTTTTAGTTGAGTACCCAAAATACGATCTTGCCCGAACGTAATACTTTGCAGCGGTATATGAGGTGCTTCGGCTGGCCCACTAAGAAACGGGGAAGCAAAAACAGGTACTTCTCCCAATCGCAGGCGGTTGTTCAAGCTGGTAATCCACGGCCTGGGTTTGGATGTACGTAACCCGGTTTGCGGATCGATTTTTGCATCTCCCCTGCCCAGCCAACCACGGTCGTAACGGTTTTCCAGGAAGATATCATCCGATTCAATTCGGTAAGTCGGCACCCCAAATTCACTCGCACTGACCCACGCATTTTCTGCATGGAAACTTTCATGGGAAAGCTGCCTGATTCGTTTCGCTCGCAGGCGAATATCTCCGCCCATTTCCGGCATGTGCATACGCAGTTCGCTGTCTAGTAAAATGCCACGATCTTCGCGAATGTCGTAGTAAGCGCGAGAAGCTTTGGTGACGATATTTCCCTGGCGAACCTCGATATTCCCTTCAAGATAAATTCGCAGGGGGGCGTTACTGTCTTGAAACATTTCCAGCCTGAATGATCCATCTGTATTTGCCTCTGTCCAGATCACGGCTTGATCAGCAGAAATATCGAGTGTTCCCACAGGAATCCCCTGAGCTTCGCTGACTCCTTCGATAACAATGTTGACGCCCTGAGAAATAATCGTAACCTGTTCAGCCGGTGTGCGATTTTCGGAAGGGAAACTTTCCACATTAATCCCGATACCAAAACTGCGAGGCGAGATCGTCACGTGACGACCAGTTACTGGTCTGGGAGTCGTGTAAAGAGAATCAAAATCGATCATTGGCCCCAGCATCGGTTGCTGTACCGGTGGCGAATGATGGTCGAGTTGTGCAACAAGTTCGCTGGCCGACTTTTGACGTGCCTGCCTGCCTTCTCTTAGTAATGCAGTGACATGGTCAGGATTGCCTGCCTGCGGAGGGGGAGTAAATCGGGAAAGCATTTCCACTTCGCGAGAAGTGATCAGCTCGACAAGCAGAGGCTTCGTTTGAGGAGCTTGCCCTGTCAGTTGAACATTGTCTTTCGCATAGACAATTAATCGTTCGATATTACCTGTTGGCCGGTGTTCAATGGTTTTCCAGAGTACAATTTTCTCCGCAGTCAATTGTTTTTTACCCTGCCGAACGAGGCAATGCCCCAACAGAATAAAAACTCTTTCCGAGTCTGAAGAGCGGGAAGCCTGCGGTGACTGCAAAGCGTTTCCGTTTAATCGCCCGGAAATATCAATCGTTTCAGGCGTCTGTTCGTAAAGAGAGTCGCAGGAAATAAAAACAGGATCGAGTGAGGTCACATTCGCAACGGCTGCCGTTTCTGATTGCAATTCAAGTCGCTTCGGTTCATTCACAGACGCTTGCTGAGCGCGAGCTATTCCGGGAAGAAAACATAACCAGGCGCAGGCAGCGATCAGGACCGGAACAGAATCCAGCCATGATAACAATCTCCGCAGGGAAAATGTTTCAATCGACATTCAAAAGGAACAATTCAAAATGAAGGGGGAGTGATCGTAGAATTCAGGAAAGAAGTGCAGAATAACCGCAGTTTGAAGGGGCGAAGTATAGGGGAGGCTTCAAAGATTGGTCAACGCCTTTTAAGAAACCAGGGAGCGTTGTAACTTGTTGCACTGCCATGGGATCAGGTTTGAAAAGCGTTTTATTTTTGACGTGACAATTAAAACAGAAAATATTGCACAATACTGCCACGCAAACGGCCTATTTGCCCCATTATCTCCGATGATAAGCCCTGAGTATCAAAAAAGACCAGGCGGCATGAATCAATAGATGATGATACCGATTAAGACGATGCTTCCTGAAAGATTGATAATATAAGGTAACTCCAATTATTAAATGTACCGTTAGGTTAATTGTGGTTGGATTTGGACGGAGTATTGGGGGAGTTCGTGGTTGCGAGTCAGGCGGTTGGCGGTTGGTTGGAGCGATTTTTTCACGATGCGGACGCCTTTGTCGTACACTTTCTTCAGTTGTAAACAACGGCCAGAAAACGTAGCGCCGGACGGTGAGTGGCAAATTGGAATAAAAGTGTAGCGCCCAGATGACCACCTGCTTTGTTTTTGTCAGACTTTCTGTTTTCAGAAAGTTCTGACTTTAACCAAGCAGGAGGTAACGGTGTACACTGACATGGAACAATGTGAAATTCGGATTTAAAGGTGTCAGGAACCGTTTATTTCACTTTTAGAATATTATCCTGCTTTTATCGTAGCTGTCTATTGTGTAGAAATTGGTAGTGCGTAGATTTGGGGGGATCTGTTATTTTTCTTTGATGGGAACTGAATCGCGGGATAATCTTGAAATTGATGTGATGACCAGCCTGAGCAAGGTTGAATTGTTGGCGGTGATCTCTGCGATGAATCAAACGATTGCTGACCTGGAAGAACAGGTCGAGGAACTGAAACAGAAGAATCCGACGGATCGTCTTGAGGAAGAATATTCACTGCGAGCGGAGGAAAAACGCAAAAAGAAAAAACAGAGAAAACGATCCAGGC
>JAJRTM010000693.1 GCA_024278285.1 Planctomycetota bacterium | reverse complement strand
TGCCGTGGTCTTGCAGTAAAATCGGCATGGCTTCGGGGCCTTCCGGTTTGCCTGCACCGGTTTTTGCTTTGACTTCAATCGCATCGTGAATGACGATGCCGTTGAGTCGGACGCGGATTTTCATGTTTTCTGTTTTGTGCCCTTTGTTATCGAAGCGAGCAGCTCGGAAATCGATATCGTAAGTTTGCCAGCTTAATGGGGCCAGGCACATGTTTTGATCGGGGGCGTGCTGTTTGTAGATGCCGCCGCATTCGTTGTGAATGCCTTCCAGGCCGAAGGAATCGAGCACCTGCACTTCGTAACGGCGTTGAAGATACACGCCGCTGTTGCCGCGGTCTTGCCCGATAGTGTTCGGCTTGTATGGCAACCGGAATTCGAGATGAAGGTGAAAGTCTCTGTATCGATCAACGGTTTCGCAACCTTGTTGAAGAAGGTGATCTTCGGTCACTTTCATATTTTTCCATAAGTTGTTTTTGTGACCATCAAACAAAACGCTTGCATTACAGGGGGCTTGCAATCCCATCGTCGAACTGACGCGAGCATATTTGGGAAGATCGCCCAGTTCGCTTCCATTGTCATCAAAAAAGTAAGCCCGGTTTCCGGTGATTGTGACATGCGTTTCATGAAAGTGAAACGTGACAGCCCCTTCGATATTCTTCCCGCTACTTTTGAGTCGCTCTCGTTTATTCCAGCCATCTCCGGGAAGTCCGCCTTCATACAGTGTCGCTTCAAATTTTCCATTTCCGCGGGCAATGATCTGCAAACCAACTTTTTTAACATACGGCGAATTTGCCTGCGTTGAAACATAACCCATGTATTCTCCCTGAAAACGGAAGTCATCATCCACCTGCGACAATTCGGTTGCGACTAACTTGCCAGCCTTTGGAGGGTCTGCTGCGATTAATGGTGAGAGGTTGCTCATCAAGAGGCAAAAACAAAACGGAACCGCAGCAAAAACACCTGAAAATCGCACAGCACATCCCCTTTGGTTATCAGATCAATATAACGTGTCTGGATACTGTGCCATTAAACAGGGGATGTGAGCAAGCGTCTTTTGGGCAATCTGGGGGTTATTTCGAGATATTTTATCAATCGAGTATCGACCATTCCGATTTGATGGGCCAAGTCGCGATTTTAAGCAGTAGTGAGGAAGAGGAAATCAGGATACAAAGCACTCATTCCCCCCATGCCTCCATGTTGGTGGCGTATCTGCGGCGTTATGTCGCAGGCTGCTTGAGGCTGAACGATTACTGAAATCATCCTGTTGGAACATGAATCACGGGAGATTCCTTAATTTACAAAGAAATCAGCACGGATCAGAGTCCATCGATTCCCATTATCGAAGAAAATTGCTATAACCCGAGAAATATCAATGAGTGTGCCGTCAGATTTATGCGGAGTGCTGCTGAGCGATGATTACCATCAAAAAAGGGTTGAACCTTCCAATTTCCGGGGAACCGCAACAGGTTATCCACGCCGGTCCAGAAGTTGGGCGCGTTGCGATTATTGGTCCCGACTATATCGGCATGAAACCGACCATGCTTGTCCAGCCAGGCGATAAAGTCAAACTTGGGCAGGTGTTATTTACAGATAAGAAGAACGCTGGTGTTCAGTTTGTCGCTCCCGGTTGCGGGACGGTCATTGAACTGAACCGTGGAGAACGTCGTGCGTTTCAGTCGATCGTGATCGAGCTGGAAGGGGACGAAGAAGTCGCCTTTAAGTCGTACGAAAAAGAGGATCTTTCTGCGTTAAGCCGTGAAGACGTTCAAAAAAACCTTGTCGATTCCGGCTTGTGGACAGCGATTCGAACTCGTCCGTTCGATAAAGTTCCTGCGATTGATTCCACGCCGCATTCCATTTTTATTACCGCGATTGATACCGAGCCGCTTTGTGCAGATGTCAATCTGGTGATTGCGGAAAACGAAGTTTCGTTTGTGCATGGCTTGCAGGTGCTGCGTCACTTGACAGATGGCAAGGTTCATTTGTGTCAGCAGGCGGGAGTGAAGGTTCCCGGAGCATCGCTTGATTTTGTCGAGCCAGAAGAATTTGCCGGTCCACACCCGTCTGGTCTGCCGGGAACGCACATTCATCACCTTGATCCTGTCAGCATGGATAAAACAGTTTGGCATATTAACTATCAGGATGTGATCGCGATTGGGAAACTGTTTGATACCGGTCGGTTGTTTGTGGAGCGGATTATTTCACTGGCAGGCCCAGCCGTGAATGAGCCTCGGCTATTGCGCACCCGGCTTGGTGCATCGGTTGATGATATTGTGAACGAACAGCTTTGCGAAGTCGATCGGCGGGTCATTTCCGGGTCGGTACTTTCAGGACGCAAAGCTTCGGGTGTGTTTGGCTATCTGGGGCGGTATCACAATCAGGTCAGTGCGCTCGCAGAAGGGCATGAGCGAGAATTTATGGGCTGGCAGATGCCGGGCTTCAATAAGTTTTCGGTCAAAAACACCTACGTCTCTGCAATTTTTGCGTTGATTGATCCTGAAAAACGATTCAATATGACGACCAACACAGGCGGTAGCAAGCGGGCGATGGTTCCGGTTGGCTCTTTCGAAAAGGTGATGCCTCTCGATATTCTGCCCACGTTTTTGTTGCGGGCGTTGTTGACATCTGACACCGATCAGGCTCAGGCATTAGGGTGTCTCGAATTAAACGAAGACGACTTGGCACTTTGCACGTATGTTTGCCCCGGCAAGACGGAGTACGGTCCGCTGCTGCGTCAATGCTTGGAAACGATTGAAAAAGAAGGTTGAGTTTTAGAGTTTGCAGGGTCCGCAGTGCGGGCCGTGATTGACACATTTTTAATTCCAATAATGGTCCGCATAGCGGACCCTACGAGTGAGTTGTGCGGCAATAAGCACTTCTTGTGGTCCAAGGGATTTTTGAGATATGAAACCGTTGAGGCAACTTCTCGATAAGCTGCATCCTCTATTTACAAAGGGGGGGAAGTTTGAAACGCTTTATCCTCTTTACGAGGCTGGAGATACCTTCCTGTTTACTCCTGATGAAGTAACAGAAGGGGCGTCTCATGTTCGCGATGCACTCGATTTAAAGCGGATGATGATTACGGTCGTCGCTGCGCTTGGTCCCTGTATTCTGATGGCGATGTGGAACACGGGCTATCAGGCGAATCTTGCTCTGGCGGAAATCGGACAGGCAGACGTCGAAGGTTGGCGCGGCTCTGTCCTTTCCATGCTTAGTATTACCCCGGATGCAAGTTGCTTTCTTTCCAACTTTGTGCATGGTGCGTTGTATTTTATCCCGCTGTTTCTGGTCACAAATATTGCTGGTGGTTTGTGCGAACTGGTTTTCAGTATGGTTCGCAAGCATGAAATTAACGAAGGTTTTCTGGTCACGGGAATGCTGTTTCCATTAATTTTGCCTGCAACGATGCCGTTATGGCAAGCGGCTGTGGGGATTATGTTTGGTGTCGTGATTGGTAAAGAAGTCTTCGGCGGAACAGGCCAAAACTTTTTGAATGTTGCCTTAACCGGTCGGGCGTTTTTGTACTTTGCTCATCCTGGGCAAATTACAGGCGATACAATCTGGCGAACGATTGATGGCGTCACCGGGGCGACTCCGCTGGGGGCACTTGGCTCTCTTCCTGCTCAACAGGCTTCAACGGGAATGAACGCGATCACTGGTGCCGTTTCGCAAGGTGGCCTTGGGATGGACTGGATGACTGCGTTTCTCGGTATTCAGCCCGGTTCGATGGGCGAAACATCTGCACTGGCTTGCCTGTTTGGAGCAGCCGTTCTTATTGCAACCGGGATTGGTTCCTGGAAAATAATGTCCGGCGTTGTTCTGGGGGCACTCGGAACTTCTTCCATTCTGTATCTGATTGGCAGCGATACCAATGCCGTGTTCGCAATGCCTCCCTACTGGCA
>JAJRTM010000692.1 GCA_024278285.1 Planctomycetota bacterium | reverse complement strand
TTCGCACAACTTAATTTTATGCGTAATTGAGCCGCGTTGTTTCTGAGTACTTGCCCGGCAAGGCTCCGGACTTCGACTGAAGTCCGTGGTAAAACTACGGCTCAACTACGCATAAAATCCTTAACGTTATGTGAATATCGAAATTCGAAAACTAATTATTGGAAAACGAATGAAAAAGAGAGCATATAAAAAACGGGTTATTGTTGTTTCGCTGTTGATTTTTATTTCTGTCTGGAATTGTGGCTGTGATAGCGACAAAACCGTAGATCCTCCACCTCCGCCAGATGACTTGGTTGCACTTTCTATTGGCAATTTCTGGGAATTCAAAATTCTGGAACGATTTCACACAAGCGACCAATGGCAAACTGCAATCTACGATTCCGTTGCCTTTCGAATCGTTGATATCATTCCGACTATTGTTGACGGCGATACTATAATGGCTGCAGTGGAAGAATGGTATCATCCAAGAACAAATAGACCACTGAAAGCAAGTTGGTTAAAGCAAAATTTTGAAGATGGATTGTATTTTTTAGGCGGTGTATCTGATGAAGATACTTTAATGAATAAAACGCTTTTTCTAAAATACCCCGCTTCCAAAGGTGATACCTGGGGTGTTCCCTGGATAAGTTATGATCTTTGGGATAATAAATTTCTCTACCCGGATACCTTAACTTTTACTTGTATTTCATCAGATACTTTATTGAAAACACCAGTCGGAAATTTTGACTGTGTAGTCTATTATTTTGAAAAATCTCAAGGGGAAGATATCCTATTTGATGATCTTATTTACGATTATTATTCACCCGGTGTCGGATTAGTGGGCAGGCACTACAAACGTGAAGGAAGTAGAAATTTTCCAGAATACATTGAAAAAGAATGGCTTCTATATAATTATAAAGCCAATTAAGTACACTCATTCAATCAAAAACAGGAGGTATTATGAAGTGCAAAATGTTTTTCAGGAGTATGTTTTTAATTCTGTTGGCAGTCCCGTATCTTGTAATTGCTCAAAGTCCGGTCAAGCTTTCTAAATTCTTCAAACAAATTCCAATACAACAAGTACCTGAATCACTGTATGAAAATTTAGACCGCTATACGAGCCGTTCCAGCACACAGAATTTCTGGGTTGTTGAAATCCCTGAATTAGAGAACCTGATTCACGCGAACTCACTGGAATTTGGTATTGAAAATAAAAACATAGGAGTTAATCTTGCAGACATTGAAGTGCTGAACAATAACGAATTTATTTGGGCAAGTGAAATTTCAGGGGAAGGAAGCCATATCACTCTTGCGAAGACAGAAATTGGGTTGACAGGTACACTTATTTTAGAAAACGAAATTTATAAACTGGAACCCCTTGGGCAAAACTTTCACCTGATTAGCTTGTGCAATTATAGCAATGAAGTCGGTAAATATGATTGCGAAACTCAAGATACTGGGACAGCCAATACAATGAATAATCGAGTAGGCGGCTCCGGCTGTTTCCAACCGGAGTGCGCCTCTCACACCACCGTACGTTCGGGTCTCGAATACGGCGGTTCACTAACCACGAGTTAGTTTAAGATAGTACGATAGCATTGGGATATATCCCCTGCGACCCAATCGTTCCAGGGTGATGGTTGTGCCCAGAATCGGGCTGCAAGCCACAGCCCAGCCGCCCATTCGGGTGCGGCTCCACGCATAGGCCATATCGGGAGGGATTCCCAACCTCATAAGATTCTTCATCTTACGGTTCGGTTTCTTCCAGTCATGCCAGATGCAGCGGCGCAACCGACGGCGTATCCACACATCAATTTCTTGCAACTTGCCGTACATATTGGCCAGTCGGAAATAATTGATCCAACCTTTCATGACAAGGTTGAGTTTTGCAATCCGTTCATCGAAGCTCGCAGGGATGGTTTTGCGAGTGATGAGTTTGATCTTTGCTTTCAAACGGCGAAGCGCCGATCGATCCACCACGAGCTGGTACTTCCCTTTGGAGCCTTTGCGAAAAACAGGGACAAAACCGTAATCAAGCATATAAAACTTACTCGGACGACGGATTCCGCTCTTCTCCCGGTTGATCGGCAGGCGCAGCTTGTCGCGCAGAAACAGATAAATACTGTTTCCGACTCGCCGTGCCGCCGTCTTGCTCCGAAGATAAATGCTGAAATCGTCGGCGTATCTCACATAGCGATGGCCGCGTCGTTCCAGTTCCTTGTCCAACTCGTTCAAAACGATGTTGGAGAGCAACGGACTCAGCGGGCTGCCTTGCGGAACGCCTTTGCGTCTTCTCACAAGCTTCCCGTTGATGCAAATGGGGGCTCGCAAAAACGTCCGTATCAGTTTCAGGGTTCGTGGACATTTCACCCGGCGATAAATCAGGGTCAGCAAAAGCTCATGACTGACTTCGTCAAAGAAGCTTTTCAGGTCAATATCCACGATGTCGTGATAACCATCGTTGATATTTTCCAGAGCCTGAGTAACCGCCTGGTGAGCGTTGCGATTGGGGCGAAAACCGTAACTGTGCCGTTGGAAGTCCCGCTCAAAAATAGGGCTGAGTTGTTGGTGCAGAGCTTGCTGTAGCACCCTGTCTCCAACAGTTGGAATCCCGAGCAGGCGTGTTTTGCCATTGCTCTTGGGTATCTCAACCCCCAAAATCGGGGCGGATTGGTAGCTTCCGGTTTCAACCTGGTGTTTGATCGACGCCCAGTGCTCACGCAGGTAAGGCAGTAAATCGTCTACCGATCTTCCGTCCATTCCTGCTGCACCTTTGTTCTTTACGACCTGGTTGTAGGCACGCGCCATGTTTACTTTGCTGAGAATACGTGCTATCATACGCTCTTTCTTAACTGTGTTCCGCTTCGCGATGAGCTTGAAGCAGACTCGGAGACAACCGTAAGCATCTGCTTGCATCTCAACTCAATTGAGAACGGGTTCATGTTCAGCCCTTCCCTTGAAATACCAATTCTCAAGGTACTATGGCTTCGGCTGACTTCTCGACAGACTGCGTCGAGATCTCCCCGGGTAAGGCACTTATCCTTTGAGTCTATGCCGGCTGCATCTACATAGCAAAGTTTATTGGCTACGGGCTTCACAAAGATGTGGTTGCTCACCCACTAAGCTATGCCTCATATGCAGTTCCTGTTCGTCCGTACAGACTCTTGTAGTCCTGCTTCCTTCAGACTCCCGGTCGCCCGGAACGCCCTTGCAGCTTACTAATGGGCTTCGCCAACTCGCCCATAAGGGACTTGCACCCTCTGGATAATCTGTGTACATTCAGTAACAAATGTACATGTGTCATGCCGGGCACACACAT
>JAJRTM010000691.1 GCA_024278285.1 Planctomycetota bacterium | reverse complement strand
AGATGCAAGTTGAAGTTTTCATTAATTGATGAGGTAATGGAGCTTGAGCCAGATAAGTCTATTTTGGCTGCCAAGAACTTGACGCGAGCAGAAGAATACCTGGCGGATCACTTTCCGGGCTTTCCTGTGATGCCGGGCGTGATGATGTTGGAGACATTGGTGCAGGCTTCCGCGTGGCTGATGCGTCTTTCCTGTCAGTTTGAATTCAGCACGATTTTGCTTAGCGAGGCAAAGGCGTTACGATTCAAAAGCTTTGTTTCGCCGGGGGACAAGCTGATTGTCAGCTCTACAGTTCATAAAACTGATGGAGAAATCTGGACATTCAAAGCGAACGGCAAAGTGGAATCGAGAGAAGTGGTCAGCGCCCGGCTGATTTTGAAGCAATTCAATCTGGGAGCTAAGGACGAGAAACTGAAAGAGAACGATACAAGAATGATTGAATACTTCAAACAAGCCTGGGGCGAACTCGAACGAACCATGCCAAAGGGAAATGATTGATTGGGGTATTTAGTTTTCAGTAGTCAGTAGTCAGTTTTCAGTTTTCAGTAGTCAGTTTTCAGTTTTCAGTTTTCAGTTTTCAGTTTTCAGTTTTCAGTTTTCAGTTTTCAGTTTTCAGTTTTCAGTTTTCAGTTTTCAGTGGTCAGTTTTCAGTGGTCAGTTTTCAGTGGTGTCTGTTTGGGTGTTGGTTTTGAAATGGAATAAATTAGTGCAACGTAATGCACTTTACAGCTTACAACGATTGGGAAATGAGAATGAAATTTGAAGACAAAAAAGTGTTGGTCACTGGCGGAAGCCGGGGAATTGGTCGTGCGATTGTCGAAGCGTTTGCTCGTGAAGGAGCAGAGGTAGCTTTTGTTTACCATTCAAACGAAGAAGCTGCCCGGGATGTCATTTCCTCTTTGAAGGGGGAGGGATTTGAAAATATCAGTTCCCATCAATGCGATGTCAGTAATCAAGAGCAGGTTGATGAGTTGGTCGAAAAACTCGTTGAAAAATGGGAGGGGATTGATATTCTGGTGAACAATGCTGGAATTGTGAAGGATGGGCTTTTAGCGACTATGGATGGAGATTCCTGGTCAAAAGTGATTTCCACCAACCTCGATTCGGTTTTCTACTTTTGCCGAGCGGTTACCAGACCGATGATGTCCCAGAGACATGGGCGAGTGATTAATATGTCGAGTGTTGCAGCCGAGTTTCCCAACCAGGGGCAGGCAAATTATGCAGCCAGTAAAGGGGGAATTCAGGGACTCACTCGCTGCATGGCGACAGAACTGGGACGAAGAGGGGTGACTGTGAATGCGGTTGCACCTGGTTTCATTGAAACAGATATGACTGAAGAAGTCCGAAATGTTGCCGAGAAAGAAATCAAGAAGAAAATCCCCTGCAGAAGACTCGGAAAACCAGTGGATATTGCCCAGGCGGTCCTCTTTTTTGCCAGCGAGGAAGCAGGGTATGTTACTGGACAAATATTGGCTGTTGATGGTGGTTTAACGCTCGGTGGTATTTGAGATTGTTGATGTATTTTTGCTTCCTGCTTGTATAATCGGTTATTGATATGGGAAAAACTCGAATATCTCTCGATCCTTTTTGATTTATACCTGTAAGTATTGTGAAAATGCGTGTAACTTATTTGAACTTTTAGAATTGGGTCTGGCAACATTTGAGAGATGCTCACTGCTCAATGTTTGCGATTTGGCTGGTTAATTCGTGTGAGTTATGTATGTCGTTAAATTCTGCTTTTTTCTGATTCAGAAAACCGTGAGGAAGATTGTTTGTTTCGAAGTGACGGGATGTCTTTCGAGGAGACTTTTTCGCTCGGTGGGAATACGTGAAGCGGGCTTGAGTTTAATGATGGGAGAGTAATTCTAATGCCTTCAGAAGAAGAGATTTTAAGTAAGGTCCAAGAGACGCTTATCGATGCCTTGGGGGTCGATGATGATGAAGTTGGTCCGGAAGCAACTTTAGTTGGTGATCTTGGAGCAGAGTCAATTGATTTTCTTGACATTGTCTTCCGACTCGAAAAAGCGTTCGATGTCAAAATTCCTCGGGGAGAATTGTTTCCGGAAAACCTGGCTTCTAAGGATGCAGGTTTTATTAAAGATGGAATCGTGACACTGGAAGGGCTTGATGAATTGAGGGCAAAAATCCCTCATGCAGATATCGATAAACTTGCTGCAGATCCTAAAGTGGAAAACATCCAGGATCTGTTCACCGTCGATATGATGTGTAAATTTATGGTCAACAAACTCGGTAGCTAACGGCTTGATGAAATTTATCTGGCGAGCCGGGGCAGTCATGACTCTGGTAACTTTCGAGTTTCGAATGACTGCCGATCATGTGACAGCAGGGGAAGCCGGGGGTTAACGCCCCCGGCTCGCCTTTAATATTTTGTAGATCGAAAAAGGGCATTATGCGTTGGTTCTGGGTGGATCGTTTTGTCGAATTCAAATCGGGGGAAAGTGCCACCTCGATCAAGAATGTTTCTTTAGCTGAAGAACACCTGCACGATCACTTTCCAGGCTTTGCGGTCATGCCCGGTTCATTGATTCTGGAAGGCCTTGCTCAAACAGGAGGAATTCTTCTGGGAGAGAAAAACAATTTTGAACATATCGTCATTCTTGCCAAGGTTCCCAAAATCAAGTTTCATAGTTTTGCCTGCCCCGGCGACCAACTTCGGTATCATGCAGAACTGATCGAATCAAGCGATGAGGGAGGTCGGGTTACCTGCACCGCCCATGTGGGCGAGAGGCTTGTGGCTGAAGCGGAAATTATTTTCGCTCATCTGGATAATATGGACGAATCGATGAGCCAATCAATCGATCAGAAAAATTTTGTGTTTTCGATGGGTTTAATGAGTATACTGGATGTAGATACGCTTTCGCAGGCTGTTAATACTGATTCCTGATAAAAGCATTTGCAGGGTCCGCGGTGCGGCCCCAACAGTTTGCCATTCGTGTCGCATTTAATTAGTTGACAGGTCATCTGATGAAAAGAAGAGTTGTTGTTACCGGCA
Organism: Planctomycetota bacterium; assembly: GCA_024278285.1. GTDB lineage: Bacteria > Planctomycetota > Planctomycetia > Planctomycetales > Planctomycetaceae > Rubinisphaera. Next base: position 3,849 of record JAJRTM010000691.1, on the reverse strand, counting down.
TCGGTTGTATTACCCCGTTGGGACAGGATGTGGAAACAGCCTGGTCCGCCTTGCAGGAAGGGAAATCGGGGATCGCGAACATCACGCACTTCGATGCTTCTGCCTTTCCAACCAGATTCGCTGCAGAAGTCAATGGTTACGATCTGGGTAATTATGTTGATGATGTCAGCCTGTATGAAAATGTGACTCACAACACAAGGTTTGCCATCGGAGCAGCGACACAGGCTGTCAACGATTCTGGAATTCTTGATAAGCCTGGCGATCCGACTCGCTTTGGTATCTATCTGGGGGCAGGAGAAGGTCAGCAGGATTTTCCACTCTTTATGAAGTTAATCTCCAATTCAGAAAAAGATGGCGAGATCGACCTGGCGAAATTTACAGAACTTGGCCTGAAAGAGTTGAATCCCTACTTCGAAGTTGAGCAGGAACCAAACCGCCCCGCGGGGCATCTGGCAGCGTTGTTCAATGCACAGGGACCAAACTTGAATTGTCTGACAGCTTGTGCAGCCTCTTCCCAGGCAATCGGTGAAGCGACCGAACTAATCCGGCGAGATGAAGCCGACATTATGCTTACCGGCGGTGCCCACAGCATGATTCACCCATTCGGCGTAACCGGTTTCAGTTTGTTAACCGCACTTTCCAGACGCAACGATAACCCGCAGCAATCCTCGCGACCTTTCGATAAAAACCGTGATGGTTTTGTTTTGGGCGAAGGAGCGGGAATGCTTGTTTTGGAAGATCTGGATCGCGCCCAGGCACGCGGTGCGCATATTTATGGTGAAATTCTTGGATACGGCAGTACCTCGGATGCTTATCGTATTACAGATATTCACCCTGAAGGCAGGGGAGCGATTGCCTGTATTAAAATGGCAATGGCTGATGCGAATTGTAATAGCGATCAAATTGATTATATCAATGCGCATGGGACAAGTACATCGGTTAATGATCGCGTTGAAACGTTGGCGATTAAGGGAGCATTGGGGGAGGAAAATGCCAGGAAGACTCCTGTCTCAAGTATCAAAAGTATGATGGGGCATTTGATTGCCGCCGCAGGGAGTGTCGAAGCGATTACCTGCCTGATGGCCATTCGAGATAATGTTTTGCCTCCCACGATGAATTATGAAACCCCCGATCCTGATTGTGATCTCGATTACATTCCCAATCAGGCACGTGATGCTCAAGTTCAACATGCGATTTCTAACAGCTTTGGTTTTGGCGGACAGAATGTTTCCTTGATTTTGGGACAATTCAACGGTTAACATTTAGGTAGCTATCTTTTTTCGCTATTGAGAGTGGGGGGCCTTGCGCGAAGCGAACGCGTGAATTTACTTGACCATTTTTCAAGATCGGTTTCTATTCATTTTCAGCAGTTGGCGATACTCGCTGGTTTTCTGTTGAATTTTTCAATAGTTGCTCAATCGGTTCAATTCGGGACGAACCATGTATTTCATTTACGCAATCCTTATTCTGCTGGCATTATTCATTATCGATGTCATTGCCCGGATTTATTATGGTCGCAAAGCTTTGCACCTGATAGAAAACCTCCCTTCTTTTGATGTGGAAAAAATCCCGCCTCAAAAACAGGCGGTCCCGTTTGAATTTCAAACGACTGACCAGGTTACTTTACGGGGCAGCATCTACCATCCCGATGAAATGCCTGCACTGGGAGTGATCCTTTTTTGTCCGGAGATCAGTTCGAATCATTGGTCCGCTGTAAAATACGCTCAGGGATTAATTGATAACGGTTATATCGTGGTCTCTTTCGATTTCCGAAACCAGGGAGAGAGTGATTCGCTTAATGGTTATCAACCGATGCACTGGGTCACAGAATATGAAGTCGATGATCTCGAAGCGGCTGTGAAATGGATTGGTGATCAGGATGCTTTTCAGAACTTGCCGCTGGGAATATTGGGGATCAGCCGCGGAGGCTCAACAACGTTGGCAGCATTGAACCGGCTTTCGGATATTGAATTCGTTGCCGTGGATAGCAGCTTCACCAATGACCTGCTGATTACACACTATCTGGAAAGATGGGCCAGAGTGATTGTTCCCAGCTTTTTGTTCAAGTTTTATCCTCTCTCACAAATGAGGAAAACACTTGATCTGGCAATCTGGTTTAGTCAATATAAACGAAATTGTAAGTACATTAACTCGTCCAATCTTTTTGAGGGAGTCAGCGGCAAGCAAGTTTTGATGATTGTTGGAGCCAAGGATAGCTACGTTCCTTTACGAATTACCAAACAATTAAAAAAAATGCTGGGCGAGTTATGCTTTGACTTATGGGTTGCCCCTCAGACATCTCATAACGGTGCCCGCGAGTCATACCCCGCAGAATATGACAGCCGACTCGTTGCATTTTTTCATCAGATGATTGTTGCTCAACCTGCCACACCCGTTTCAAAGGAAGTTTCTGCTTCTGTCGCTTCCGAAACAGAGCAACTCGACAATAAAAATCTGGCAACGAACTTGAATGAAAATAACGGATAAAAAAGATGGCATCCATCTCCATGCAAGTCATTCAGGGGCTCGAACGAGGCCAGTTTTTTTCGGACTTGCCAGTTCCTCTGACCATCGGGCGGGAAGATGATAATGCGATCCAGCTTAACGACGAGCGGATCAGTCGTTGTCATCTGAAAATCCAAGCGGATCAGGGAAGAATTATTTTAACGGATCTGGAAAGTACAAATGGGACTCGGGTTAACGGACTGCCTGCACAAATGGCCGTCCTGCGTCCGGGAGATCTCATTTCACTCGGGCGGTGTGTTTTGCTTTACGGGTCTCACGAAGAGATTCAGGAATACTGCAACGAACAGTATATCAAATCACTCAAAACCGAGGCTATGGAAGATGAAAGTAATACCTCTTTAGGTTTTGAAAGCAGCCAGTCAGACTCGCCCAATCCGGTAACGTGCGATTCAGAAACGATGGGCTTGTTCGATGAACATGGTCATCCTGCTCTTTCTTTCCCATCGGGATGCCCGCCCATTCCTCAATCAGATTCACTCGCCACACGCAGCGAAATAGCTGATCTGATTAACTACCTGCACTCTCGGATTTTGCAGGTTCTTGAATCTCGTGGAATAAATAATCCACAAAACGAATCCGGTAACAGTGAGTCATCTTCTGGGGCAAGGATCCCCTGGCAAAACTGGTTTAATTTGCTTCAATTGGAATCAGAGCTTTCCCAATACCTCAAAGATATTTCAGAACCAGAATAGTCGGTAGGTTGGGCCGTGTCATGACTGAAAACTGGTTCGCGATCAATCACTATTTTCAGGCGAGCCGGGTTAATGATGACCCTGGTGACTTTCGTCTGTTAAAATCTTTGACCAATTCGATGATGGCAACTGGTGGGCTGATGAAAATGTTGTTGACTCTCTTTTTAAGCTACCCGGCAACGATTCAGTGATGGGTGGCTAGGGTCAGATTGTTTTATGAAAGGTTTGAATACTCAGAAGAATTCCGCACAAGTTGCCCTGACGGCACCCGAGGAATTGAGTGAAAGGGGTGAGAATCAAAAAAGCGTTGCCTGAAAATAAATTCCTCGAGTTGCTACGCAACTCAGGCAACCCTAAACGGGATTGTCTGTGCTACCCGACCCGCTGAATCGTTAGACCAGAACTAGATCATACATAATTCCGTATCAGCCTTTTGACTCTAACCTCGCCTCTATTACCCAGTTTAATAGATTTTCATCAGCCTAGGTTTACACTGGGCTGTTAAAATGTTGGGGTTGTGGGGTAAAATGTCTGTTCTTGAATGGGATGGTTTTTGTTCCCATGATACTCTCTTTATTTGTCCCCCCAGGTAACGGTTAGGATGACCATGGCGTTTAAGGATTTCAAGTCT
>JAJRTM010000690.1 GCA_024278285.1 Planctomycetota bacterium | reverse complement strand
CGTGTTCAGTATGTTTTCACTATTTTGAAACAGGCCTTTTCAGACGTTTCGTTACATTAAACCATGTTCAAAGCTAACTTAAAGCGAATAACGCGACTTCGGAAATAATAAATCAACAAGCCCTAACACCCCCGGCTCGCCAATTAGCAAAAACCTGCCTGAACATAATCTCCTAGACTGTGCCTCAACTCTTTCCCGCCTATAATTCATAATATATCGCTTACTTGCGACTCTTATTAAAGACATTCAGAAAAACGGATCATCATGGCAACAAACTCACCTGAAGTCTCTGATGCGGATACGGCTTTCGATTCTGGCGAATCGAGCAGCGTGGTCAATCTCGATTTGAAGGAATTGCTCGGGCCGCTTGCTTCTTTGAAAGTGAGTGTCGTCCTGTTTGCAGCCGGGATTTTTCTGGTATTGGCAGGAACTCTTGCGCAGGTGAATCAGGATATCTGGGCGGTTGTGCATGGTTATTTTCGATGCTGGTTTGCCTGGATCGACTTTCAGGTTTTCTTTCCCAAAACGTGGTTTCCAAATCTGCAAAATATTCCAGGCGGTTTCTTGTTTCCCGGCGGCTGGACAATCGGCGGTTTGATGACGATCAACCTGCTGGCTGCGCATGCGATTCGTTTTCGAGTGCAAGCCAAAGGGGAGCGATTACGTTGGGGGCTGGCGGTAATCGCGATTGGCGTCTTTCTTACCTGGGTCGTGATTGAATTTGGTTCTGCAAGCAACGGCGTTTTTGCGACTTCCGATTTCGATTGGTCGAAATACTGGAACTGGATCTGCTACGGTTTGTTGATCCCTGCGATCTTCTTCGGTCTCGCTGCATCACGTAGTGCACAGGATAAAAAACATCGAGCAGAATTCTGGGTTTATTCTGTGTTGACGTTGCTGTTTCTGGGAACTTCGTTGTACCTGATTACAGGCGGTAAGGCCGTCATGCTGAATAACTCTGCGATGCGAATTCTCTGGCAGTTAATTCAGGCAACACTCGCTGGCGGTATTCTTCTAGGCGGCTGCTTGCTGCTGTTCAAGAAGCGAGCGGGAATTGTTTTGTTGCATGCCGGGGTGCTGTTGTTAATGGCGAATGAAATCGTTGTCGATCAGTTACACGAAGAAGCAAGTATGACGTTATTTGAAGGAGATACCGCAAATTTCGTGCGCGATATCCGTTCCGCAGAGCTTGCCATTATTGATCGATCAGGCAAAGAGAAAGATCAACATATTGTTGTTCCAGGTTCAATTTTGAAATCAAACGCAGAGAAAAAGAAGATCATTTCTAATGAGCAGTTGCCGGTTGATTTGCTGGTACGAAAATATTATCCGAATGCAGAAGTCAGACAGCGAACAAAAGGGGATGACAACCCTTCCACAGCGGGTGTCGGGGTTAATCAATCGATTGTTCCGCTCAAAACATCTGCCGGAACAGACAGCGGCGTGAATTACGCGGCTGCCTATGTCGATGTGCTGAAAAAAGGGACTGATAAGAAAATCGGTACCTATCTTCTTTCTGCCTTTATGGATTCAATGGGCGAAGCGAATAAAATTCAGGTGGGGAATAAATCGTATGAAATCGGTTTACGGTTCAAACGGAATTACAAGCCGTACTCCATTCATTTAATCGATGTTCGTAAAGACGATTACATCGGCACAAGCACGCCGATGAATTACTCCTCGGAAATCCGGTTGATTGATAAAACTCACGGCGAAGATCGCAAAGTGAAAATCTGGATGAACAATCCACTTCGCTATACCGGGGAAACATTCTACCAAAGCGGCTACAACAAAGTGGGCGAAAAGGAAATGACGACCTTGCAAGTCGTTACCAACGAAGGTTGGATGATCCCGTATGTGGCCTGCATGATTGTTTCGATTGGGATGCTGTATCAGTTTGTTTTAACGCTGTTGCGATTTTTGAATCGGGCTGCCAGCGGTAAATTGGAGTTTGCGACTGCGAACGACTTGGCTGATGAAAAATCGGGCTATTCAATCCCCGGTATTGTTATTCCGCTGGCGTTATTCTGCGTGTGTGGTTACTGGCTTTACGGCTTGGCAAAAGTGCCGGTTGTTCCTGCTGATGAATTTGATTACTTCAAGTTTGGTGAAATTCCGGTTGTTTATCAGGGACGCATCAAACCGATTGATACGCTGGCTCGCAACTCGATGCGAATCCTTTGCAATCGAGAAACGGTTCGGCTTGAACCGGTCAAAAAAACAGATCAGAAAAAAGAGGCAAAAGATGCAAAGAAACCCAAAACGATCCCTGCTACACAGTGGTTACTGGAATTGATCAGCAGTTCTGAAATCGCGATGGATCGCCCGGTGATACGTATCGATAACGACGAACTGCTTTCGACGTTAAACTTGGAACGCAGAAAATCGCATCGATATTCGCTGAGAGAGATTCGCGGGAAAGAAGAGCAAGGCAACGAAAAAAGTCCCTTCGAAAAGGCGGCTCAGGAAGCGAACGGGCAGCGAATGAAATCGCCGGAAAGCCTTTCGTTGTATCAAAAGAAAGTGTTGGAACTGGATCGGAAAATTGGGCTGATTGGCCTGTTAAAGGCCTCCATGGTTCCTCCCGGTATCGATATCAACGCCAAGGATATGAGAGAACAAATGACAAGGGCGATGTTCCGGGTCAAGCAGATTGACCAAGCTCATCCACCGTTATTGATTCCTCCTGTCGCTTCAACTTCAGAAGGGTTGGAAGAGGCTCTGAAACGAAACGAATGGGAAACGTACGCCAAGGCTTTTCTGTTTGATGTGATTTACCCCATCACATTTAAGGTCAAAGAAAACCCGTTTTCTAAACAGTTCACAGAAATCGTCAATGCCTACTCCGACAACAAGCCGGCTGCTTTCAATAAAGCGGTAGGGCAGTATCAGTCACTATTGAATAAAACTGAAATCGAAAAACTGGATACATCGAAAATTGCATTCGAAGCCAGGTTCAATAAATTCTCGCCGTTGTTTTGGCCTGCATTTTTATATCTATTCGCGTTTGTGCTGGCGATATTTGGCTGGTTATTACCTTCTGCAATGAACGTGTTAAACCGCAGTGCGTTGGTGCTGATCGT
>JAJRTM010000689.1 GCA_024278285.1 Planctomycetota bacterium | reverse complement strand
TTACGGTATCATTTCACAACAGGGATGGCTCAGACGCATCGCGTCTGAGTTGCACCGCAACAAGAAGCCGAGAATATGGTTTCCTACGAAGAAAAAACATGAAACGGTAATAAAGCAGGGGGCGATTCTTATCCAGCCCTGACGTAGCGGATCCTACGAACTGTTTTTTCACCACGAACAGACCAAGGTATCAAGAAAGAAGGAAAATGAAACAGGAACGATACCTGAAATTAATTCGCGAAAATTCACGTTTATTCGCGGTTCGATATCTTCCCATCAAGCAAACCGGTTGACGCAGTCGCCTTCGGCTTGCCGTTAAACGATTTTTTCTTCTTTCGTGTTTTTCGTTCTTTTCGTGGTTCATTGCGATTCAAGTTCTGTTCATTCAAAAAAGCAGCTTGAATAAATAAAGGTTTCTTAAACATCGCTGAATAGTTACAGGGTAGTATGAATTCCATTCGCACGGCTCACAGAGCCGTGGCACCCAACAAAAAAACAACAACATCAATTTAGTTATTATCAGGGCAAGACCAGGGAGCGGTCGATGAAAATTACGGATATTTTAATTGAACAATTCGGCAGTTGGAACGATTTACTGTTGCCGGTTCGCAAAAAAGGAATCAGCCTGATTCACGGGCCAAACGAAGCCGGTAAATCGACATTGCTCCGCTTTATCCGCGGCGTTTTATACGGATACCCGGCTGCCGGTTTGATCACCTCTCAAGGGAGTGATCGAACAGACGGTTGGGGTGGTACGCTGCGCGTAAAACATCATGGCGAGCATTACGAACTGACCCGGCGAATCGAAGAAAATGGTCGTCAATCATTTCTCGTTTCACACAAAAATCATGTGCTGACACCAGAAAAGTTTGAAGAGAAAATCCTGCAAAATGTCGATGCCGATGTTTACCGCACCATTTACACGCTCGGCTTGAAAGAACTGCGGGAACTAGGCACGCTACAGTCAGAGCAAATCAGCGAATACATTTATGGAACATCACTCGGGGCCGTCGGACAGCAACTGCTTGGTGCCGGTTATCAAACACGCCAATTTGCAGAAAATCTGGTTGATGAAAAGCACGATCAGGGAAAACTGTTCGATCTTTCCGGGCAATACAACTCTCTCACCCAGGCTTTGGGGCGAGCCGATAATGTACTCACGCAATATGAACGCAGCCTCGAAGAACAGAAATCGCTGGAGAAAAAACAAGCCGAGCGGAAACACCGACTCGAACAGTTACGCCGCGAGCAGGGAAACTATCGCTATTTAAGCCGTGTCTGGAAACCGTGGAAACGTCACCGCGAATTAACAGCACAGCATGAACGACTCAACGCCCTCTCCAGCTTCCCGACTGATGGCTTGCGCCAACTCGAAACAATCGAGCAGAACATTGCCCAATTGAGCCACAAGGAAGAGTCGCTACTTGATCAGCAAGCCAAGGTTAAACAACAGTTGCAGGTAGAACGCAAAAGCTACGAATTGCGGGAGCATGCCAGCGGCATCCGTGCGTTGATCGATTTGAAATCGATGGTCGAAACGGCTGAACGGCACTTGGCTGATGTCACTGCAGATGCTTCCATGCTCCGCGCCGAACTGGATGAAAAACTTCAATCAGCCGGCCCCGGCTGGTCACTCGATAAACTCGATCAAATTGATACTTCACCCCAGGCACATCTGAAATTAGTCACCGCAGCACGGGATTATCAGAATTCACTCAGACGCCGGGCGCGGTATCGCAGACGGTATCAAAAACTGGCCGATGGGAATCATAATCGGCAACTGGAACTCCAGGAGCAATTCAAAAAACAGAACATCACCTCGATTGATCAAGCCGTCCAGAAGGCAAATCAACGGCTTCGTGATCTCGAAAAGTTGACCAAACTCCGCATTCAGGAATCTGAATACGATCAACGAATTCGCAGTGCGCAATCTCAGCTTATCAAACTTCAGGAAGGTGCAGAATTGCCGTGGTGGGCTTCTTTGATGCTCACTCTCTTCTTCATGGCTGGCGGCTTCTTCGTTGTGGCAGGGTTGTTCAAAGGTATTCAAGCCAGTTGGCTCGTCGGTGCCATCTACGTACTGACCGGCATCATGGGAACCGGTCTCGCCTGGGCGATGCGGTTGCATTACGAGCAAAACGATACCGAATTACAATACAAATTGAATGAAGAAATCGATCAATGCCAGTTCGAACTTGAAAAAACACGAAACCAGATTGCCTTAATCACCGGCGTTTCTTCCAGTCGAAAATTACTCCCTGCGGACCTGCAAAATAATCGCAAAAATCAAACAGAAGCCGAACTGATTCGACAGGCAACACAAAAACTGACGGAACTGGAACAGTTGGCTCGCGATGAACAGAGAATCAAACGGACAAGAAAAAAGCTCTCAGCACATCGCGGAAAACTAGGCGACTACCAGCGAGAAGCCAGTGCCGCCCGGCAAACCTGGTGCGATCTTTTGAAAACTCTCCGCTTGAAAGAAACCATCCGCACCACCGAAGCGTTCGAAGATTGGCAGCGCGCTGGCGACCTGAAACAAACACTCGCCAAATGGAACGCCTCGAAGGAAGATATTCAACGCCATTCAGAAATCCTGTCGCTGTTCAAAGAACAGATGGGACAAATCTCTCAACGAATGCAACTGAAAGATCAGCAACATCGCACGCTGACACAAACTCTTTCTTATTGGGAAACGTTGCTTGATGAATACGAACAAGTGAAGGATTCTTACCTGAAACGCAAAAAAGAATACAATGAACTCAAAGAAGAACTCGAAGCTGTCCGTGGAAACCTGCGTATCGAAAAGGTGAATCTGCAAGCTCTATTGAAAAAGGGGCATGCAAAAACAAGAGAACAATTCCATTCCAACGCCCAGCAGCTTCAACAATTACAAAACCTGCGCACACAAATTGATGACCTGAACGATCAACTCGCCACGCTGGCCCAGGAAGAACCAAACTTGGCGATTGTCGAAGAAGATTTACTGCAATTCCAACCGCAACAAACACAGGAACGAATCGAAATGATCGGCCTGGAAATTGAAGAACTGGAAAACGATCTCGAACAGTCGCATCAGCAGCTTGGTCGTATCAGACAATCGCGGGCAGCGATTGAAAGTGACACCACTTTGGCCGACCTGAAAACCCGCCAGGCTCGTCTGCTTGATCGTGCTCATGTTACCTTGCGAGATTGGCAATCCTCTCGACTCGCGACCTCCGCGTTTTCAGAAATGACCGAACAGCTCGAACGAGATTACCAACCGGAAACGCTCGCGCGGGCTTCCCATTATCTGCTTCAATTAACCTGCGGACGTTACGAACAAGTTCGCACGCCATTCGGTTCGCAAGAACTGCTTATTCATGAAAAAGATGGCTCCGTCCGCCAGATTTCTGAACTCAGCGACGGCACCCGCGAACAGCTTTTCCTGGCGGTTCGCATGGCTCTGATCGATCTATTTGCCAAGCAGGGGATTGAACTGCCGATTGTCCTGGATGATATCTGCGTTAACTTCGATCAAGTTCGTACCGAAGCGGCGGTGAAAACGCTGATCGAATTCGCAAAAAACAAACAGATCCTCTTCTTCACCTGCCACAATCACCTCGCAACTCTGTTCAAGCAACAAGGGATCGAACCAACCTGGCTCCCCCAACTCCACGCCCAGGAAAAACAATTGCTTGCCGGGTAAAGAGATCAATCACACCGTCAGGAGAGATTGTTGATTCCGTCACCCAAATTCAATTCGTTTTGTGGATCGTTTTCTTTGAGCCAGCGTTGTAGTTCGGTTCGGTTTTGTGTGGTTGGCTGCTTATTGAAGGCGGCTCGTAGCGCTTTACCGACTTTTAATGTGTGACGGGCGATTTTCATTTTGGTGCCAAACCCAAGAAAGCCAAAGCGAACCAGCAGCCCTCCCAGGGCAGAACCTCCCAGATGCGAAACAGCGAGCGTTGCTAAAAAACCTGCAATTGTTGTCATCGAATATTCCTTTGGTTTAATCGAGAAATCTTTTTTGTGCCAGGCCGGAAAGTAAGCCGAACAATCCCCACAGGAATTGCATCGGTTGCTCGCGGAGGCCACTACGAATCGCTTCGACGTCGCGTTTTACTTTTGAAACCTGTTCCAGCGTTTTCTTTTTGTCCGATTTCAATAACGCGATCGTTTTGATTTTTCCGATCACGCCCGATTGCTTGAAGGTTTCCAGATCTGCTTTTGTCTGCAACGCTTCTTCGCGTAATATTTTAAGATTTTTGAGTAATTGCTGAACAGCAGAATCGTTTTTTGAAAGCTCTTCTGTATCTGTATCTTGTCCTGGTTCTTGTTCGGGTATTGGTGGGACTTGAGGAAGTTCGAGTGGCGGTGCTTCTTCGCGTCCGAGAATTCCCTCAAACAGATGACGAAACACCGTCGAAAGCCAGCCGAGTAATCCGCCGCGTCTTGCTCTGTTATACCCAACTCGATATTGCTTCGTTCCCTTGATCCAGATCGTGGGGAAGGTCAGGTTTTTCATTTCAGGCTCAGCCGTGTTCCAGAATTCCTGATACAATCCCGGCTCGCTCCATCGTTTTGATTTCCGATCCCACTTCACAAACCGAAATTGGTAGTCATCGAAATGCCCCGCTTGAACATCCTGCTCCAGTTGTTTGCAGGGACTACAGTTTTCCGTTGAAAAGACAACAACAACGCTTTGTTGCTGAGCAGGCTGCTCGCTGATAAAAGAACCTTTTTTTGCCTGGATAATCGCATCGTACGTCACTTTCCAACCGGCGAATCCGGATCGATGCACACTTAAATCGGCATCCACATGCAGCGCGATCCCGATCACTTCTCCCTGGGCATTCAGCAACGGACCGCCGCTGTTTCCGGTCGCGACACGATGATTGGTGTAATTCAAATCGACACCATTTCCGCCGATAATTTCCCCTTCAATACGTGCCCAATGCCCGCCCGGATAGCCGAGTGAATAGACCGCGTCTTCCACTTTGGGCGGCTCATTTGCAATCTTCAAACTTTCAAACGGACCACCTTCCAGGCGGAAAACAACAGGGCCATCTTTTTGAGGTGTTGTGAATACCTTGTGAGCGGTCACGGTTTGTTTTTGCACATTCACTTTCACTGATTGCGGATGTTGGCAATGCTTAGCGGTGACGAGCAAATTCCCTTCCACGACAAAACCGGTGCAGCCATCAAATTGAACAACTGCGTCCCGCTCTCCTGCAAGCAGAGAGATGCCGATTCCATTTGTGATAGCCAATATGGCGATAAGAATATCTCTTGTTTTCATCTGTTTACCATCTCCTGCATCTTGAGTTCTGAATTAAATTCTCGTTCAAATTGAAAGGTTCCTTCGCGCACCAGTTGACGCAACAGGCACGCGGGGTTGTAGCGTGTTGGATTATCACGATTCATCCGATTCAATCGCATCAGCACGGCTGCAACAAGTTCTGAACAAAACAGCTCGTTCAAATCTGCGCGGGGCAGCAGCCGGGTCCGTTTGAATAACCGTGTTCCGGAAAGTAAGGCGCCACCCATATCGTAAGTAACTTCTTTGCCGATAAAATGCTGGATGAGAATTCGGCTCAGCAATTTCGATTCCTTCTTTCCAAGACGATCAATCGGAGAAAGTCGATACAAATCGACATGCCCTCCTTCACGAATATAATCTTGAATTCGCAGTTCGGGTAAGTGAGCCTGCACGCCGTTGATGGGGCGTTGGAGGATCACGCAGGGATGCGGGCTGAGCGTTGTCGATTCCACCCAGACCGGCGACCCGTGATACTGACAGATCACCGCGATATGCGACGGCCCGATTCGCAACCGCTGTGGCGCCAGCAGCGAAGCGGTCCCATAACTGATCGCCCGCCCGGTCCAACTCGGACTGTAACACGCCAGCAAATCCAAAGATTGAAACTCATCATCCATCATCCACCTCGCTCCCATTCCTAACGCGAAAATATACACACGTACATTATACCATGACAGGCGAGTTATTCAATCTCTTGTGGATGATTTGCGTGTTTGGTAAAGGGGATCCTGACTTTAGTCACATTCGAGTATCGAATGGCTATCGACCTGTGACAGCAGAGTAACCAGGGGGTTAACACCCTCGGCTCGCCTGAAAATAATGGTCCTCTCTTTTTGTACCGTTTCATTTTTTTCTCTTAGGAAACCACATTCTCGGCTTCTTGTTGCGGGGCAACTCAGACGCGGTGCGTCTGAGCCATCCAGGCAGTTTGAAATTTGCTTCAGTGATTCAACACCGGATCGTTTCC
>JAJRTM010000688.1 GCA_024278285.1 Planctomycetota bacterium | reverse complement strand
CGTCGTGACGCACCTTTAATACGCAGATTCATTTGGTAATACGCAGATTCATTTGGTGCGTCACGACGCACCCTACTGTTGCTTTTTATTCCTGTTTGGTTTCAACGGTGCCGAGTTGAGACATCACTCAATAGCCCATCATAATCAAAGTGGAGCGATTCGCCGAGAGTAATTTTGCTACTAAATTCCGAGTTCCTGTTTCACTGCTGCAAACTTTTCAATCGCAAATTCGAGGTCTTTTCGTGAATGAGCCGCTGATATTTGCGTGCGGATTGTTGCTTTGCCCTGGGGAACAACGGGATACGAGAACCCGATCACGTAGACTCCTTTTTCCAGAAGTGCATCAGCCACTCTCGATGCCAACGCTGCATCCCCCAGCATGATCGGAACAATCGGATGTTCGCCCGGCACGACATCGAAGCCGAGCTTTTCGATTTGCTCCCGGAAAAATCGGCTATTTTCTTCCAGACGGTCCCTTAATTCTGTTGAGTCATTAAGCAGTTGAATCGCTTTGAGCGAAGCAGCGACAATGGGCGGAGCGACCGAATTGGAAAACAGATAGGGACGTGATCGTTGCCGAAGCAGTTCGATGATTTCCTTCTTGCCGGAAGTGTAACCGCCACTCGCCCCACCAAGTGCTTTGCCGAGTGTGCCGGTGAGGATATCGATTTTATCGATGACGCTATGATACTCGTGCGTGCCTCGCCCTTTGGTTCCCATGAAGCCGACCGAATGCGAATCGTCGACCATGACCATGGCATCGTATTTTTCCGCCAGTTCGCAAATACCGGGGAGGTTAGCGATTGTGCCGTCCATGGAAAAGACGCCATCCGTGGCGATCAGGCGATAACGCGCTGATACTGCCTCCTGCAATTTTGCCTCTAAGTCTTCCATGCAGTTGTTGCGGTATCGAAAGCGTTTTGCTTTGCACAGCCGGATACCGTCAATAATACTGGCATGATTTAATTCATCTGAAATGACCGCATCCTGGGCAGTCAATAAAGTTTCGAACAAGCCGCCGTTTGCGTCGAAGCACGAAGTATAGAGAATTGTATCCTCACTGCCGAGGAACTCAGACAGATCTTTTTCCAATTCTTTATGAATTGTTTGCGTGCCACAAATAAATCGCACCGAAGAAAGCCCGTAACCCCAACGCTCCAAGCCTTCGTGAGCCGCTTGTATCACTTCTGGATGTTCCGCCAATCCGAGGTAATTATTGGCGCACAAATTCAGAACCGATTTATCAGTGGAATCGCCAGGAACTTCTACCTTAATATGCGCATCCTGTGGCGATTCAATAATCCGCTCCGCCTTATACAATCCCGCCTCACGGATCGCATCAAGCTGCTGCTGTAAATGAGATTGAAATGAACCGTACATCGCGATCGCCTTTATTATTCTGAGCCCAATTGGAAAAAAGGGAGTTGATAGTTTACCATTGTTGTTGCGAAATGGTATCGAAATCAGAATCGGGCATCTACTATGGATCGTTCAAACAATTACTGTCGCATCTTATTGATGCTCAATAGTGAACGGAGTAAGCGGCAAGGCGTTAGCCGCCGGTATTGTGTGTTGCCTGACATGGGATACTTGCCGTTTACCAACGACCAGCGGCTAGCGCCTTGCCGCTTACAATAATTTGAAATATGACAGTTATTATTCGAGTGATCGTTAACACTTAGTAAAGAAAATGAGCATGCGTTACTTCAAATTATTGATTGCAACCTGGATTACTAACGTTAAAAGTTTGCGAACGGTTCGCAAACTTTTAGAAAAACAGTTTTCGGTTACGGCTATCAGAACAAACCAGCCGTGCTGGGTCATTCCTCTGCTTGTTCTATGTTCGACACATCTGATGCAAGCTGAAGATCACGAGCAGATAGAAATTCCGAAATCGCTTGATGATCGATTGACAGTCGAACTGTTCGCCGCAGAGCCGGACATTGTAACCGTCACCGGTTTAACGGTTGATCCCCAGGGACGGGTGCTGGTGGTTGAATCTCAAACACATTTTCGCCCGGACGATTACGAAGGACCGGAAAAAGATCGCATCCGATTATTCGAAGATACCACCGGCGATGGAAAAGCAGATCGGATCGAAACATTTTTCGAGGGGACGACTTACACCATGAATGTCGCTGCCCATCCTTTTAATGGCTGGGTATATGTTGCGACACGCCGTTCTATTTTTCGTCTTCGCGATACCAATAACGATGGCATAGCCGACAGGCAACAGCGTCTTGCTACTTTGGAAACGGAATCTGATTATCCACATAATGGCCTTTCGGGGTTTGCGTTCGATTTTGCGGGGAATGTATTCTTCAGTTTTGGCGAGAACATGGGCGCCCCGGCTACTTTGACTGGTGGTCCCGGTGCGATTCATAAAATCTCCGGTTCAAATTCGTCAGCCGACCCCGCATTGCCTCCCGATGCGATCCAGCTTCCTGCGAATGAAGGAGCCGGGGGGATTTTTTCTTGCGAACCGGATGGCAGCAATATTAAGCATTTCGCGACTGGTTTCTGGAATCCGTTTCATCTTTGTTTCGATACTTACGGTCGGATGTTTCTGGGAGACAACGACCCCGGCAACCGGCCGCCCTGTCGATTTTTGACAATTGTTGAAGGGGGCGATTATGGATATCGCAGACACACTCTGGAACCTTTCATCGCAGTGGATGGCGAAGTGCCGGGGACATTGCCGATGACCTCTTCTACCGGCGAATCTCCTACCGGGATTATCGCTTACGAATCGAACGGACTGCCTGCTGAATACCGGGGGGATTTACTTGTTGCCACCTGGGGAGAGCATCGTATTGATCGCTACCATTTAATTCCCGAAGGGGCCTCATTTCGTACAAAATCTCAGGCGATGATTGCGGGCGGCGAAGACTTCCGCCCGGCTGGTATTGCCATCGCTCCGGATGGTTCGCTGTTTGTGGGCGACTGGGCTGATCGCTCTTATCCACTCCATGGCAAGGGGCGCGTTTGGCATATTAAATCGAAAACGAAACCGCCAACAGCGTCTGATACAATTCATAGTTCAGATCGAATGAAACGGGAACGGGCTGCCCATCGATTAATGGTTCAAGGAAAAAAAGGAATCGCCACATTACAGAAAGCTTTACGAAGTGATAACGATCCACGTACCCGTTCGGTTGCCCTTGTTGCTTTAATCACCGCCGATGCGATGACATTACCACTGAGTAAAATTGCGGTGCACGATTCCGATGAAGCCATTCGCGAACAAGCGGCTCGAACAATTCCGTTACCGCTAATTGATTTAGCGAAAATTGCTCGCAAAGATCGCTCGCAGGCGGTGCAAGCTGCTGCATTAAGGCGAATAGCCGACCCGCAAGCAGAAGCACTACTGCTGGAAAGACTGACCAGTCCCGATCCCTTCATGCAGCAAGCTGCCCGAAAAGGACTGGGGCAATCGGTGACAACAAAACGATTGATCGAACTGCTTGACGATGGATTTCCGGGAGTTCGTCTTGCAGTCATACTATTACTGCGAGACAGTCAGCACGCTCAAAAACTTTCACCCGAATCTCGGGATCAAGTTATCGCGGCCTCTTTGAAAGATCAGGATGAGCAAGTTCGGTTCGCTGTTTTACAATGGATCGGACGAGATGAACTCAAACAGTTTCGCCAGAGTGTCATCAGGCAGATGGCTCGTGGAGCAACGACTCCTGAATTGTTCAAAGCGTATCTTGCCTGCCTGGCGCAGCTCGATGGCGTGATGAAATTCTGGACAAAAGGTGCTTCTGGTGACTGGTGGCTCAGCAAGGCAGATTCGCATCGTTACGCCGCCCCGTTACTGAATGCACCAGATGCTTCCCCAAAAGTTGTCCAGCAAATTTTGAGATTTCTTCCCCTGGGACACAAATTATTGAATCTTGAAGCACTCAACAAATTACTCGAACATTCTGATCTTGGCGTTCAAGCAGATGCCGTTAACAGGCTGGCAGAACTTAAAACCGCACCAGCAAGAAAGCGTTTAATCGCGATTGCTAACAATTTGCAACGAAACAAAAATGTACGTGCGGAAGCGATTGCAGGGCTTGATGTTTCTCGGCAAGAGGAAAGAGCAGTCTTGTTCAACTTGATTGGCGATAGGCAAAAGGTGGTCCGCGATGAAGCACTGCGCAGCTTGCGTGGTAGTCAATTGATCGACGCGGAACGAGCGACTTTGCAAAAACTGGCGAAAACCGATCAGGCAACCGCTGATCTGGTCGATCAGATTCTTTCGCCGGGTAAAATTTCCAATCGCCCGGACGATAAACAATTACAACACTGGCTTGAACTTCTTCAAGGTCCGGCAGACCCGGTTGCAGGAGAACGAGTTTTCTTTCATTCTAAAGGACCGGGATGTGCTCGTTGCCATCGTATTGACGGAAAAGGAACCGCCATCGGTCCCAGCCTTGTTCGCGTCAACGGCAAGATTTCCTTATCGCGAAAGCGGCTCATCGAATCAATCCTTCAGCCAAGCCTGGAAGTAGACCCCGGCTATATGCCTTTGATGATTGTTACCACCGATGGAAAAGTGGCGTCAGGAATTTATCATAAACATAACGGAAAAATTCGTCAGATTTACGATTCCAATGGAAAAATCCTCACCTTCAAAATAGATGAGATCGAAGAAATGATCCCACAAAAAACTTCGATTATGCCCGATGGATTATCCAAAGCGATGACTTCACAAGAATTTCGCGATCTGGTCGCGTACCTGCTCGGAAGTGAAAAGAGACCGTCCAACAAAAAAGCTGGGTCTTGACCAAGCCTACGTTACTCTTATTATGTCAGGTGGATTCAGAAGTTTAAGAACAAAGCTGGAGCTTGGTCAGCCTTGCCCCATGAATTTTCAACAGGAAGAAAACATGCGAAATATTTCTCTTGCGTTATTGCTGGTCGTTACACTCTTAACGAGAGTGCTGCCGGTTTGTGCGGCTGATTTGAAGCTGGAAAAAATTGAAGGAGCCGAAAAGCCGCTTAATGTGGTCTTTATTCTTTCGGATGATCATCGTTACGACGTGATGAGTTTTCTGGGTCATCCGTGGATCGAAACGCCTGCGATGGATGCGATGGCGAAACAAGGGGTTTATTTCAAGAATGCGATTGTGACCACGTCGCTTTGTTCGCCAAGCCGGGCTTCAATTCTGACCGGGCAATATATGCACAATCATGGAGTCGTCGATAATAACGTGCTGACTCCCGAAGGGACCATTTTCTTCCCGCAGTATCTTCAGACGGTTGGTTATCAAACGGCGTATTTCGGCAAGTGGCACATGGGAGGACATTCCGATGCACCGCGACCCGGGTTTGATAAATGGGTCTCGTTTCGCGGACAAGGGCATTACTATCCGCCGAAGCATCTGAAAAAATGGTCGCTGAATGTGGATGGAAAATCGGTTCCGCAAAAAGGATACATCACCGATGAACTGACCGACTACGCCATCAACTGGCTTGATGGCAGTGTCAAAAATAGCGGCAAGCCGTTCTTTATGTATCTGTCACACAAGGGAGTGCATGGCATGTTCCACCCGGCTGCGCGGCACGCCGGCCGTTACAAAGATAAAAAAATGCCCGTGCCCAAAACGATGGCGAACACGCCGGAGAATTATAAAGACAAGCCGCTGTGGTTAAAAAACCAACGTAACAGTTGGCACGGCGTCGATTTTGCTTATCACCAGGATACCAACATCGAAGAACATTATCGTCTTTACTGCGAAGCGTTATTGAGTGTTGATGATTCGATTGCCCGGGTTCGTCAATGGCTTGAGGATAACGGACTTTCGGAAAATACAATGGTCATTTACATGGGTGATAACGGTTTTCAATGGGGCGAACATGGCCTGATTGATAAACGAACCGCTTACGATGCCTCGATTCGCGTGCCGCTGCTTGGTGTCTGCCCGAAACTGTGGAAGCCGGGAACAGTTGTTGAACAAGTTGTTGCAGGGATCGATATCGGACCAACCGCATTGGAAGCAGCCGG
>JAJRTM010000002.1 GCA_024278285.1 Planctomycetota bacterium | reverse complement strand
TTTCACGCAAATTATTCTCGCTTCCCCTGCAAACACAGCCGAATAGGTTCGCACAGCCGGGTCTTCACTTTGAAGATTTTTTACCAACGCAGCTTTTCCTTCTGCATCGCCAAGTGCTGCCAATGCATTCACAAAGTAAAGTTTGGAAAGAGGTTCCTGCACACTTTTCAACTTTTCCTTCAGGACTGGAATATCTGAAGAATCACCAATTCTTCCCAGAACCCAAGCTGAAATCCGTGCGATGCTTTCATCTTTATCTGTAACATGTTTGCGAAGTAATTCGAACGCTTGCCGATTGCCCCACCGCCCAAGTGCAGCCGCTGCCATCATCGATTGCGTGAAATTTTCCTTCTGATTCATCGCTGCCCGCATCGCAATCCCGTTACCGATTTCATTCACTTTGTATAAACTCTCAGCCGCATGAACATGCCCGTGTGTCTCATCACTTTCCAGAATGTTAAGCATAATCGCAGCCTTAGCCCGATCACCTGCCCTCACAAGTTCCCGTGCCAAGCCACATCGATGTTGATCGTCTGTTTCCGTTTTCAATTTCGGCTCTAAATACGCCCGAACTTCTTCTCCATACCCCGCTACTGTCAACGCCTCAGCTGCATGAATAGAAGGCCAGAATTCTTCGGACCGCAAAGCGTTACGCAACACTTCCAAAGATTTCTTTTTCACATCTTTCGATAACGAGATAACCTCATCTTGTGAAGCATGATGTTTCTGTCCTGCAAGGCACTCCCCCCAATTCGCAGAGCCAAACAAAAAAAGTATTGTGACCATCGCAATTGTGCAGTGATAAAAACGATTGATTCGATGCAGTTCTGGCATAGTGATTATCTTTCAGCAGGGCAGGAAATGTCTGTATCAAAATGTACTTACGGGAACCTCTATTTATTCAAAAGGAGCACAGACATTCCTGTCTGTCTCGTAACAGCATGCTGTAATGTAGGCAGACAAGAATGTCTACCCTCCGTCCAGTAGGAAATATTTGAATAAATAGAGCTTCCCAGCCACGATAAAGTATTAGTCGATTTCATTCTACTTTACAACGATGGCAATACAATGATGGCAATTCATCGAGCGTCTCTAACTCCGATAAACCGGAACCAAGATGATGATTCCCACTAAGCATCGACCAACCAATAACTGTCGTGATCTTTGGATGGCCCAGACGCATCGCGTCTGGGTGACGCAGTCACAAGAGGCCGAGAATGTGATTTACCAATATCAATCAACTCCCCACATTTTACAGTCAGTATAGTTGTTTCGAGAGTCTTGCAATCGATCAAACCATATTCTCGGCTTCCTGTTGCGGTGCAACTCAGACACTCCGCGTCCGAGCTATCCCTGTAGCGAAATACGACAGCCCGTAGGGTCCGCTACCCGCGGACCACCGCCCGAAATAGCGGGATCCACTTCCCATCGTGATCCGCGGGTAGCGGCCCCTACGCCAAAGCTGAATAGTTACAACAAAGCTTGAATTTCAGTTCGCACGGCTCGCAGAGCCGTGGCACAAACACAGTTGACACAAGTACACATTTCTGGTATAATGAAGTGATCACATGACCATTTCATTGAAAGGCTGGGAATATGTGGGATGTAAAATTATGGCAAAACGCGGCTGATCGGGAAGCGAGTCGGGTTCTGGAGCAGGGAGGATATGTTTCCGGGGCGGTTGATGCGATTCAGTTGGCTCGGCGAATCGGTTGTGATGTCATTTTTGATCGCCAGCAGGCTGCGCGGGGTCGATTAAAACGATTTGGAAAACGAAACGCAATTTTTCTCAAACCGGATCAACGTCCCGAGCGGGTTCAATGGGCTGCCTGTCACGAAATTGGCGAGACTTTAGCCTACCGCGTTTTTCAGCAACTCGGCGTTGATCCCACCAATAGTGAGCCGGGATTGCGGGAACACGTGGCAAACTTGCTCGCTCCTCGTTTGCTTCTTCCCGGAAGTACATTTTTTGCAGCAGCGGAATCTGTTTGCGAATCGTTATTCTTGCTCAAAGAAATTTTCTCGACCGCCAGTTACGAATTGATCGCAATGCGGTTGCTGGATCGTCCGGTTCCTGGTTGTGTCACCGTGATTGATCAGGGACGCATCACTAAACGTCGCGCCAGCAACTCTTCCTGCTCACGCGATTTTCTGCCAAGCGAACGCGATTGCTGGGAACAGTCGCACAATCAATGCAGTTATCAGAAGTACGACGACGAAACTCTACAAATCCGTTGCTGGCCCATTCATGAAAAACATTGGAAACGAGAAATCGTTGTCACGCGCTCTGCACAAGAAGAGTGTTCTGTTTGATGTAACTTTAAGCATCGCCGTAACTGTTCAGGGAATCACAATTCCCAGAGAGCGCAGAACGGTCACCAACCGAATCAATGGCAAACCCAAAATTGCGGTATGGTCTTCTGTTTCAATCTTCTCGAATAAGGTAATCCCAGCAGCTTCCCAGCGGTAACCTCCTGCACAATCAAAAGCCTGATCCCGTTCGACATATCGAATAACTTCTGCCTGCGTCAATGATCGCATCGTTAATTTCGTTTGATC
>JAJRTM010000687.1 GCA_024278285.1 Planctomycetota bacterium | reverse complement strand
CAGTCCATTGGCAAGTTCCAATGACAGGTAATTTGTTTTTTAATGATCTTTTGAAGACAATGAATACTGCGAAATCAATTAAGAACAGCAAAAAAGTAAAATGGGAAAGTTACATAGAATTTTTTCCCGGACAGTATTGGGCGTTGCCCCAGGCTATGATGATTTTGGCCTTCAGCCAAGAAAACAGAACATCGAGGTTACGACAGTTATTGTTCGAGCGATCCTTACTGGTAAATAAACATGAATCCTCCCATTTCCAGGCATCGTCCGGTAATGCTTCGAGAGACATTACGCGAACTGGAATTGCAGCCGGGCTTGAGGGTTGTTGATGGGACCGTGGGGGCAGCCGGGCATAGTGTGGAAATTCTTCCTCGAATATTGCCGGGGGGAAAGCTGATTGGCCTGGATCGTGATGCCGAAATGCTTCAGCGGGCTTCACAAACATTGCAGGGGGCTCATTCGCAGGACTTATTAACCGAAAATGTTCTGCTTGAACAATCCTCTTATGCAGAGCTTCGTTCTGTTTTAGATGCTCATGGGATCGAATCGGTTGACCGCATTCTGGTTGATCTGGGTCTTTCTTCGGATCAACTGGCTGATCGAAATCGCGGGTTCGGCTTTCAAAGTGGCGGAATTCTCGATATGCGATTCGACACCAGGCAGGGAGAACCGATTCATCACTGGCTCAACCGGGCTTCGATTGAAGAAATTACATCGGTACTGAAACAGTTTGGCGAAGATCCTCTGTCTCGTCTGATTGCACAATCTATTGGTGAACAACGACGAAAAGAGAAAATTGAAACGGTTTCCCAGTTGACCCAGCTTATTGAGAAAGTTGCTTCTGGGCGAGGAAAAAAAGGGGGGAAGTCTCATCCAGCAACGCGAACTTTTCAAGCGTTGAGGATTCAGGCGAATGCGGAACTCGAACACCTGCAACGGTTTCTGACGACAACGGCTCCGCAGTCTCTTGCTCCGGGGGGACGAATTGCCGTCATCAGCTTCCATTCGCTGGAAGATCGGATTGTCAAAAAAAACTTGCAGGATCGCGACGTTTGGAAGTCGAGTTCCAACAAGCCGATTCCTGCCAGTTCGCTGGAATGTAAGATGAATCCGCGAAGTCGATCTGCAAAATTGAGAATCGGTATTCGCGCCGATTGAGAAATTCGTCATATTTCCGCTTCTGAGGGAAATTACGCTCAAGTTTTTGAGGCAGTGGATTCTCTCACCCTAAATCGAACCTCATGAATCCTACAATTCTCGCAGGATTTTTTGTTGCAGGCCATTCTCAAGTCCTTACCCCTGTTTTTATGTCGAGCGATTTTCGTTCACATTAACATGCGATTCAATAGACCCGGATACTTCCGGTGGAGTTTTTCCCATGCCTAAAGAAACAAAATTCACCATCGCGCTGATGCTTCTTTTAGCAGTCGCATTGGGCTTTGTCGTCTGGCAACGAGTTTCCAATCAGGGAGATATCATTGCTGCGTTGAAAGAGAAGGCAAAAAAAGTTGTTGGGAAAGAAGATCCCAAAAGCAAAAAGCCTGCCGACAAAGAAAAACCAACTGTTAAACAGCAGAATCACCAAAACGGGGTGCCACGAAAATTGCCCTTCAACCCTGGTCAAACGGCTCAGGTTCCGGAAAATTCGTTCAATCCGACAGAGCAGCAGCACGAACATCAACCGCCGAGTAATCCATTTGCTCAAAATAAAACAAACGTGGTGGCTCAAAAACCGCCTCATGATCTGTTTGCAAAACCGGTCGCTAAAAAAGAAGCAGCAAAACCAAATCCGTTCACCCCCTGGACCGGAGCCGAGCCTAAAAAGCATGAACATGGTTACAAACAGACTGCTGCCAATAGTAAAACAATCAATGCTTTTCCTGCCTCACAAACTCGCACGAAGGTAGAACCGAAAAAGCCACTCAATTCATTTGAGCAACATTCTCTTGGACACCCCCCTGAAGAAGTCCCCCAGCCTAATCCGTTTGCGAATGGGCACAAACATCCCAAGCCAACACCTCAGCAAAATACTCCCTTCAATCCGTTTGAAGCTAAGCAGGCTGGCAATCAACAAACTGGCAAGGCATCGCTGAATTCTGGAAAGCCAATATCAAACAATTCATTTGATTCTTTTAGCCCTGTGCAACAGACAGAACCAAAAGATTCACATGCTCATCCCCCGGTCCAGCAAACCGCACAACAAAACACTCAACAACCTTTTGATCCGTTTGGCAGCGTCGCGATTCCTGTAGATAAACCAAAGGATCATCACTCATTTGATCATTTCTCTGCACCTCAGCAGTCTCCCAAACAAACTGCTCCTGCTCCGTCATTTCAACAGACGGCCTCTCATCACGATACGAATCCTAATCCGTTTGGCTCCCCCAAGCATGTACCTGCGCCAAAGAATCAAACAAAGCCAGCCGTTGTTAAACATGGTCCTACTCGAGTTTATACGGTGAAGCCAGATGAAAGCTACTGGTCAATTTCAAAAACTGTTTACGGATCGATTCGCTTTTTTCAAGCGTTGGAACAACACAACCGACCTCGAATTTCTTCTGCTAAAAAATTGCGACCTGGTATGAAGGTTCTTGTTCCAGAAGAAAAGTTTCTGCTAGCCAGTTATAGCAAATTGATACCGGGAGCGCAAAAATCATCATCAGCCAATCAAAACGAAAATGTTGCCCAAGGACTCTATTTTACTCCTTCCGGGCATCCGATGTTTCGCGTCGGACCGGAAGACACGCTCAGTGATATTGCTCATAAACATTTGGGCCGCACGACGCGCTGGGTAGAAGTCTACAATTTGAATAAAGACCGCATTAAAACCCCTGATCGCCTTAAAATCGGAACGGTATTGCGTCTCCCAGCCGATGCCAGCCGAATTGCCCTCGCCCCTGGTACGACGATTAGACGATGAGACGTATTAGCTATCCAGCTATCTCGCAGGGTCCATAATAGTGGATCTGACGTAACTATTCAGTGATGGGTGGCTGGGGACAAATCGTTACTTGAAAAGTTTGAGAATGAGGATAAGCGTTACCCGAAAGGAAGTTCCTCGGGTTGCTACGCAGCACAGACAACCCTGAACGGGATTGTCTGTGCTACCCGGTTTTCTCTTTCTTCTCTGTGGCTAAAACTTATCTGGGTGAGGCATTAGGAAGTGAAATGGTCGGGCGATTTCTTTTGATTGCGATT
>JAJRTM010000686.1 GCA_024278285.1 Planctomycetota bacterium | reverse complement strand
GCCATTCAGGCCAATTGCTTGATACAATAAACAAGTGGGCATGTCGTGTTTTCCTGATAGAGAATGGGTAATTATATTCCCTATCAGAACAACATGCCCACATTTTCACCAACCCCCGCGCACAACATTTGTCGTTGAACCTTATAAACCGCACTTTAGGAGAAATTGTATTTTGGGGTAAGATTTTCTTTGCGAAAAGTTGGCTCTCCACAATGATGGATGATTGATTAAAAACGTCACTTCATCGGGATGAGCCAAGGATGGCGAATCGTAAACGTCTCTTCAAGACGCCAGCAACCGCAACATAAATATAATCGCAAAAAGTCGCAGCATGACAAACGACAGCGACTGAAGCGACACAATCCGAAACGCAAGAAAACGACCGAAGCAAAAGTGCCCCAGACTGGCCTGGTAAATAACCCGGAAGTTGCGGGGAATAGGGGGGGGGTATTGAAAGACTGTTGCGTTCTTTCATATTCTCCTGGATATCTCAATCCCCAAGAGCGAAGGAGCGCAACAGTGGTTGTATCATCGTATACTGAGTGCCGGAAATTCAAGTCACCGCGGTATTGTTGTTTCCACTTTTCTGTTGAGAAGTCGGGAAACGCAGCGGACTCGATATCAGCAGGCCAAACAAGAAGTCAAACTGCTGGCTGCACAAATTCAACAATGTCGCCGCCAGGTAGAACAGCAGCGTCAAACAATCAACAAGCTGAAACAACAGTGTCTTGAACTTGAAAAAGAACTCGACGAGGCCAAACAATCTGTCAATCTTCCTGAAGATCCTCCCGTGGGAACTCATGGTTATGGAACACGCATGATTTCTCTGGCATCGAACATCGCCAAGGCAGTTGGTTTTCGAGCAACCACACGCGTGCTGGAATCATTTTTCGACTGGCTGGAAGTCGATCAAAAAATACCGAAGCATTCAACGATTCGCAGTTGGCTGCAACGATTGGGAATTGCGGAATTGAAACAGCCACTCGAACCGGGCGAAGACTTGGTGATCAGCGATGGGGCCCCAGCACGGCTGGTCTGTACTGATCGCCGTAACTAAAAAAAATTTTCTGGGATTTGCGAACCGTTCGTAAACTTTTACCGTTAGTAATACAAATCCGCCATAAAATCGCAGCAGTGCAACTGGCAACAACTTAAGAAATTTACCAGCCCAGGCTGGGACTGGCTAATTTGTGATGGTTGTGAGTTGTTTTGGTAAACAAAAATCAGAACAAGGATTCCAATCATCAATAGCAGCCACCTGTGGCGGTAAAAGGATTTCTGGAATTGTTCAAGTATTTTTTTCATTCGAGATCGCCATCAGGTTGATTGTCAGCGGCTTACTCTTCCTCTTCGAATAAAAAACTCATTTATTCCACGGTCACACTTTTGGCGAGGTTTCTTGGGCGATCAACGTTGCATTTTCTTAGTAGCGCGATGTGATACGAAAGTAATTGCAGTGGGATCGAGGTAATGAGCGGTTGCAGGTATTCCTCGACATCGGGGACGTAAATGACATCGTCGGCCAGTTCTGCAATTTTTTCGTCTCCCTGGCAAGCGATTGCAATCACTGGTCCCTTGCGTGCTTTGACTTCTTCCAGATTGCTGATGACCTTCGGATAGATGCCACATTTGGGAACGACAAATACCGAGGGAGTATTATCATCCACCAATGCCAGCGGCCCGTGTTTCATTTCTGCAGCGGGATAACCTTCTGCGTGAACGTAGCTGATCTCTTTCAGTTTTAATGCTCCTTCCAGGGCAACCGGAAAGTTGTACAGTCGGCCCAGGTAGAGGAAGTTATTGTTATCTGCATATTTCTCTGCCACATATTTCACCATCTCGTGACATTTTAATGTCTGCTCCATCAGTTCGGGCATTTCCTGCAAGCTACGAATGATTCGCTTTCCAGCCGGGTAGGAAAGATGTCTCATTCGTCCAAAGAATAATGCCAGCAATGTTAAAACGGTTACTTGTGATGTAAACGCTTTTGTCGAAGCGACACCGATTTCAGGCCCGGCGTGCAAATAAATGCCGCCATCTGCTTCGCGGGCAATCGTGGAGCCGACGACGTTACAAATCGCAAGTGTGGGATGCCCTTTTCGTTTGCATTCGCGCATCGCAGCGAGTGTATCAGCCGTTTCGCCCGATTGCGTGATTGCGAAGATCATCGTATTTTCCGACATCGGCGGATTTCGGTACCGCAACTCGCTGGCGTATTCCACTTCTGTCGGAATGCGAGCAAATTCTTCGAGCAAATATTCCCCAACCAACCCGGCGTGCCAACTCGTGCCACACGCTGTTAATACGATGCGATCAATACGGCGTAACTGCTGTGCCGTCATATTCAAACCGCCGAAGACTGCGGTTGCTTCGTCATCGTTGAACCGGCCCCGCAACGCATTTTCTACCGCATGAGGCTGCTCGTAAATTTCCTTGAGCATATAATGTTCGTAATCGCCGAGGTCTGCATTACCATCGGCTTGTTCAATAATTTGAACTTTCGGATTGATCGCACCGGTGTCGCGATGAATAATTTTCAAGTCTTCAGCGGTGATGATTGCTAATTCGTTATCGGAAAGATAAACGACTTCGTCGGTATGCCCAGCGAGTGGGCCGGCATCACTAGCGACAAAATGTTCTTTGTTTCCGATTCCAATCACGAGCGGGCTGCCAACTCTCGCGACGATCATTGCTCCGGGAAGATCGCGAAACAGAACGACCAGTCCGTAGGTTCCCTTCAATTGTTTCAATGTTAACTGAACGGCATCCAGGCAAGACTTCGGGTTTGTTTCTCCTGCTCGCTTTTCAAGAAGTTGCTTGTATTCGAAAGCGAGCAAATGGGCGACAACTTCCGAATCGGTCGCTGTTTTGAATTCGTATCCCTTTTCCTTCAGGGCGTCTCGTAGCGTGGTGTAATTTTCGATCACGCCGTTATGCACCAGGCAAACTTCTCCGTCGCCACCAAAATGAGGATGCGAATTCACATCGTTCACTTCGCCATGCGTTGCCCAGCGAGTATGCCCAATTCCCAAAGTGCCAGTCACAGGCTGTTCCGCCACCAACTGGCTCAATTCCTGTACTCGCCCCGCTTTTTTTCGAAGAGTGAGTTCTCCCTCGTGCAACACCACAATTCCCGCACTGTCGTAACCACGGTATTCGAGACGATGCAAACCATCCAGAAGTATATTCTGGGCTTCCTGATGTCCGATGTATCCAATAATCCCGCACATATATATTCATCCTGAATAATTTGTCAACAAAAATCTCTGCACTCTGATGCGGAAAGCTATCAGAACAGGGTAAGAATGGTCAACAACGACTTTTCGTCATTGGGAAATTTGCAGAATTAGGAAACATTTAACAAGCGATAATGAATTGAATAATTGAAGCAAGCTTTCCCCTCGTTCCCAAAGTGGACGTTCTCTTCGTTCCCAAGCTCCAGCTTGGGAACAGACGGCTGGGAAGGTCCTCCTTCCGGTGAGTTTTCAATTATTTTCGATGATTTTCAGTACCGGCATGAAGCAGGAGCTTCTGCCCCTTGCGTTCCCAAGCAGGAGCTTGGGAACGAGGAATGTTGTAGGGTCCGCTATTGCTGGAGACAATTCGCTGAGTAGTGACAGCGTTCTGCGCTGCCGCGTTATTTTGAATTCACAGAACTCGATTTTGTAGGTTGGGCAATCGCCAGGTGAGGAGTAGACATTGAAGGTTGTCGTTGCGAATCTTCGTTTTTATCGATTTCCAAGGCCAAGTCTTCCAGTATTTTCTCTTCCAGTTGAGCATCAGTCAATACTGAAGTTGTTTCGACCTTGACTGTTTTTTTGATCAAACTGCCAAGCGGTCCTGCCAGTAAAGCAGGCAGGAAGATTATATCTGCAAGAAGGGCAGCGGTGACCAACGCAGCCATCAGGATGCCGAATCGACTGATCATTAACAGTGAAGCGGGGGCAAGGACGAGAAGCCCGACCGCGACAATGAAACTTGTTTGCCACATCGCCGGG
>JAJRTM010000685.1 GCA_024278285.1 Planctomycetota bacterium | reverse complement strand
CGGGAGCGATACGAAACACATCATAAAGTTCAAATCACAGACGATGCCATCGAAAAAGCGGTTGAACTTTCTTCCCGTTACATTACCGGGCGATGCTTGCCCGATAAGGCGATTGATGTCATTGACGAAGCGGGTGCGTATGTTCGCTTGAAGACAATGGTTCGTCCACCCGATTTGAAGGAACTCGAAGAAGAAGTCGAACGGCTCAACCAACAAAAAGAAGAAGCGGTTGCAAATCAGGACTTCGAAAAGGCAGCCCACTTGCGTGATCAGGCTGATAAAGTCAAGAAGAAAAAAGAACAGATTACGCAGGAATGGAAAGAGAAATCCAAACAAAAAGATGGAGTTGTCGATGCTGAAATTGCAGCGACCGTTGTGGCTAAAATGACCGGGGTGCCTTTGACGCGAATTTCGAGTGAAGACGCTGTGCGACTGCTTCAAATGGAAGACGATTTGCACAAGCGTGTTGTCAGCCAGGATGAAGCAATCAAACAGATCTCCAAAGCGGTTCGCCGATCTCGTTCAGGCTTGAAAGACCCGAAACGTCCTACCGGAACGTTCCTGTTTGCAGGTCCTACCGGTGTCGGAAAAACTTTGCTCGCTAAAACGCTTGCTGAGTTTATGTTTGGCGACGAAGACTCTCTCATTCAAATCGATATGAGTGAGTATCAGGAAAAGCATAACATTTCCCGCCTGATCGGTGCCCCTCCGGGTTACGTTGGTTACGAGGAAGGTGGGCAACTAACGGAACGAATTCGCAGACGTCCTTATGCGGTTGTGCTGCTCGATGAAATCGAGAAAGCTCACCCGGATGTCTATAACATGCTGCTTCAAATTATGGAAGAAGGTCACCTGACAGACAGTTTCGGTCGCAAGGTCGATTTTAAAAATGTCATTCTCATTATGACCACCAATGCGGGGGCACAGGTTATCTCCAACGCATCGCCGTTCGGTTTCTTCTCTAATAAAGATGAAGATGCCTCTTACGAAGCGATGAAAAAAGAAGTCCAGCAGGTCATGCAGAAAGTCTTCAAACCAGAATTTCTGGGGCGTCTTGATGAAGTCGTTATCTTCCGCAAACTGACACATGAAAACCTGCGGAAAATTGTTGATATCGAACTGTCAAAAGTTTATCAACGACTGGGCGAACGTGGTTTGCAATTGGAAATTTCCGATGAAGCTCGTGATTTCCTGATCGACAAAGGTCAGGAAGGGGACAACCTTGAATACGGTGCGCGTCCACTTCGACGCTCTGTCGAAATGTATGTTGAAGACCCACTCGCCGAGGAACTGTTACGCAACGCGTTTGAGGGTAAGAATCAGATTCGTGTTACCGTCAAGGAAGTTGGTGAAGCGAAGCAACTTGATTTCGAATCTTTGATGATCGAAGAACCAGATACCGAAGAGTTGGCAGTGGTTGGGTCAATCGAAAACGGTGGCGAAAAAGTAAGCGAAGACTGAAAGCCTTTCAGATAACGCAACGATAAATGCCTCAGATGATACGGACCTCCTGCATCATCTGAGGTATATTTTTTGCAGGAACTCAAATAAGTTGTCAGGCGAGTCGGGCAGTGATGATCCCGGTGAATTTCGAGCGTAGATTGACCGCAATCGCAGTGACAGCAGAGTTACCAGGGGGATAACGCTGGCCTGGTAATTTTTTAAGCTGTTGCCAGTTGTATTGTTGCGCTTTGTTTTATGATTCCCTGTTGGGTGCCACGGCTCTGTGAGCCGTGCAAACTGAAAATCAAGCTTGATTTTAGCAAGATATTCTCACGCCAACGCAGCACGGCTCACAGAGCCGTGGCACACGAAACCGTTATTTCTCGCAACAGTTTCTCAACACGAAAACACCCTGATTTCCCCATTCTCCGGGTTATTTAGGATCACTCGAACAATTACTGTCTCATTTCAAAACAGGGATGGCTCAGACGCATCGCGTCTGAGTTGCCCCGCAACAAGAAGCCGAGAATGTGGTTTCCGACGAAGAAAAAGTATGAAACGGTAAAAGAGAAGGGGCGATTATTGTCCAGCTAGAGTGTCTGATAAGACTTCTTGTGACTGCGTCACCCAGACGCGATGCGTCTGGGCCATCCAAAGATCGGACAGTTATTTATCGAACGCCCCTTAACACCCCCGGCTTGCCTAAAATATTCTGCCACTTTTGCGCAGCATTTCAATCAGGTATCGCGGATTAATACAACAACGGATCTGGGTTGCACCTGGTAACTCGCTTGCACCTGAAGAATTCGGTCCGATACATCGCAAATGTCTAACGGAGGTTCCAGCGAGGTATCGATCACTCGTTTCCAGTGCAGGTTAGTGCCGCGATAAATGCCGAATTCAATTTCTTCGTCGCTGCCGTTGATCATTACGTATAAATCGTGACAGTTCATCGATGTCCCAATAATGCAATAGGCAAGTGTTTGGGAATCCGACTCCATTTCGCAGGGGCCTTTCGGGCCGTGCCATTTCACTTCATTTCGCCAGAAATGCGAACGGCAAATCGAAGGATGCTCTTTTCGGAACGCGATCATTAACTTCACGAAGCGAAAAATATCTTCATGTTCTTTCAGTCGGCTCCAGTCGAGCCAGCTCGTTTCGTTATCCTGATTGTAGGCGTTATTGTTCCCTTGCTGAGATTGCAGAAATTCATCCCCCATGCGGATCATCGGGGAACCGTTCGAGAGCATCAATAAGGCAAAGAAGTTTTTCACCTGCTGTTTACGTAATTTTGCGACTTCTTGCGGGGCGTACAATTCCCCTTCATAGCCACAATTCCATTTGAATTCGTGGGTGCCGTCCCTGTTTTCTTCGCCGTTGGCCCAATTGTATTTCCCTTCGTATGCCACCAGATCATACATTGTAGAACCATCGTGCGAGGTGATGTAATTGATCGATTGCCACGGGCGACACGAAAATTCGAGGTTATCCGGGAAAAGATCTGCGCTGCCATAAAGTCGCGTCATCAACTCGGTAATCATCCCCGGTTCACCACTGACAAAACGCTGGATTGCATCACGGTATCTGCCGTTCCATTGCATCCATAACCAGCCGGAAAAGGTGTGCCCTAACTGATAAGTCCCCGCAGCATCCCACGGTTCTGCGATGAGCCGCACATTCAAAAAATCTTCTGCGGTAACAATTTGCGAGAAAATAGGGGTTTGATTTGGCGAGATTGAACCATCACTTTTTCGGGCAAAGATGGAAGCCAAATCGAATCGAAAACCATCGACGTGCATTTCATCACGCCAGTATTTAAGAGATTCGATAATCAATTTTTGACCAGCTAGCGTGTTCGCATCAAACGTGTTGCCACAGCCGCTGTAATTGGCAAACGTTTTGTGTCCCTGCTCATCTTTCTGGTGCGGATCGGACATGTAATACATTTCATTGCCGATCCCTTTGAAACTGTAGTTGGGGCCTCGATCATCCCCTTCACACGTGTGGTTATAAACAACATCGAGAATCACTTCGATTCCCGCGCGATGCAATTCGCGAACCATTTCGCGGAATTCATTCCGTTCTGCAGCATGTTCGTTGCTAGCTGCGTAAGCACCATGGGGAGAGAAAAAATTGAGGGGCATGTATCCCCAATAATTTCCTTCTTGTGGATCGTATTGAAAAACAGGCATCAGTTCGACAGCCGTAATCCCCAACTCTCGCAGGTACGGAATTTTCTCGATCACTCCCGCATACGTTCCGCGTTTGTCTTCAGCAATTCCAGAACTTTCGTGCTTCGTGAATCCGCGCACGTGCATTTCATAAATGAGGAAATCCATATCATGTCGAACAAATTGATCATCCTGCCAATCGAAATGACCATCGGCATCCAGCACGCCTAGCGGAGCCTTCCCAATGTTTGGTCCCTCTTTTTTTGCCAGTTCACGATCGAATTCTTCCGGAAAATAAATCGCTTTCGCATACGGGTCGAGCAGGATTTTATCAGGATCGAATCGATGGAATCTCTTTTCGCTCGCAGCCGGTCCATTCACTTGATAGGCGTAATAAACAGCTTGGGCTGCTCTGTCACGTGGAACCCTGCAATGCCAAACCGGACCAGACTTATTCAGATAATGATCGAACTCATGCTCGTAAATCGGGTGGGTATCATCATTTTTCGAGAACAGCAGGAGTACCACGCGCGTCGCATCTCGCGAGTAAAGAACGAAGTTCCACGCCTGCTCACTTTCAATCCAAGTCGCGCCGGGAGGATCAAGCCAGCCCTCTATCTTGTGCCAGTTTTTCATTTTGTTGGAACTTGCTTCTTTCTTACTCATCTGGAAACAGAATGTTGCAGTCCTTACGATATCAATTCAATCATTTATCCGCCACTCTCGCTTGCCTCACTGCTGCTTGTACGGCATGATAAACAAACAAATTCTGTCAATTCAAATTCGATCCCCAGATTTTTACAGTTGAGTTGATACAGTTGAGTTGATACCGTTGAATCTGTTTGAGGAATAAATCTTATGAAATCTCTCTCCGTTCTGGTTTTCTCACTGACTTTCCTGTTCCCATGGTTACACACAAACTCTGGTGACAGAATCGAAGCGGCTGAGCTTCCCAATATTTTGTGGATTACCAGTGAAGACAACGGCTTGGAGCTTGGCTGTTATGGTGACAAATATGCGACCTCTCCGCATATCGATGCACTCGCGAAAATCGGCATGAAGTACCAATACTGCTGGTCGAACGCGCCGGTTTGTGCTCCTGCGAGAACGACAATTATTACCGGAATGTATCCGACCAGTGTGGGGGCAGAGCATCTGCGAAGTTATTTGCCGAGGCCCGCGGGGATCAAAATGTATCCGCAGTATCTTCGAGAAGCAGGCTACTATTGCACCAATAACAGCAAGGAAGATTACAACCTGATCAAGCCGGGGAAAGTCTGGGATCAATCGAACCGTAAAGCCCATTGGAAAAATCGCCCCGATGGAAAACCCTTCTTTGCGATCTTTAATCATACGATTAGCCATGAAAGTAAATTGCGGGTCCGCCCACACACCGCGATCCACGATCCCGCGGGAGTTCGCATCCCCGCTTATCATCCCGACAGACCAGAAGTTCGTCAGGATTG
>JAJRTM010000684.1 GCA_024278285.1 Planctomycetota bacterium | reverse complement strand
GAGCGCATTTTTTTCTCTTTTTTTGCTCGCTAAACTGTTTCCCGAGGATATTATTGTTCCCAAAGCACGCATCACCTGGTTACGAATTGCACACCCGATCGCCTAGACGATTACGCGTAGAGTTTCGAACCGGGTAGCCCGTCCGCTTTTAGCGGTTGGGTTGCGTAGCAACAAGACGTTCACGCCATGTGAGTTCCATCATTATTGGAAGTTCAAAAGAAATTGAAAGCACATGGCGCATTCATCTTGTGCCTCACGGCACCCAACCACTAAAAGTGGTCGGGCCACCCCGCGATAAAATTTACAGCAAAGAGGTCAACTCAAAATACCCGCTTCGTGCCCCACGCTCGACATCAGAAATGTCACTCGATACGTTCAAACGGGAATACCTCTCTCGGCTGAGTAAAGAAATTGGCTGGCTGTTTTACGAACGCTACAACGGCGACAACATCCCCGATGCCATTTGATTATTGCCACAAAAATTAATCGCAACGCATAGTCCAGATTGCCTCCCAAACCGGCCATGCTGGAATGAATAATTGTATGACGACACCAAAGGGATGAGCCACCCGCATCACGATAAAGTTAGCAAGTAGCAAGTAGGGTACGCTGTGCGTACCACGCATGCAGAGTAATGTATGCTACAATGGCAATGTATCTCCTCTGGCGTAAGTCACAATTGGTACGCACAGCGTACCCTGCCCCGGCTGAAATTCTGCTACTTAAAAAGTAGGGCCTTCTTTTTTGAACGACAATTCCAACTATCATCAACGGGAACTTCACAATTTTACACAATAGAAGCCATGTTGAAATATATTTTCGAGAATTACCCATGAATATAACTATAGAAAATAGTATTGAACAATTGAGAACACTCATTGATTTTGTGGACGGAGGTGACGTACCTCAATGGTATGTTCTACCGAAAACTTATTATGATCACCAAAGCATGCGTTCTGGTATTGCGAGAATTCTGAAATGGTTGCGTGTAATGGCAATGTCAAATCGGCTACAAGAATTGCAATTAACTAACCAACCTTGGTCAGAAGTTGTAAGATCTATAGCAAACGCCAATAACTCCTTTCTTCTATTCAATTCAGAGAAAGAAGTAGTAATGCTACACAATGATTTTTCTTGCGAGCAAATAAAAATCTTATGTCATATTGCATTGAAAGAATTTAGCCCAAGATTGATGTCGTGAGCGATGTAGGGTGTGCTGTGCACACCAATTGTGCTTACGCCTTATGGAAATATAGCCATTGTAGCATTCGTTATCCAGTGATCGTGGTACGCACAGCGTACCCTACCCCGGCTGGATAATGTAGTAGAATGCAGGCATGGGAGTTAAACAGGAGCAATACCGTTCCGGGTTTCGTTGTTTCCCCGTTGGGAAATACACAGCCTTCTATACAGTCTCTGGTGACGAACTTGTCGTTTACCGTGTGCTTCATGGCTCACGTCAATTGGAAGACCGGCTTTGATTAATTATTTCTTTTGCATTGACGGTTTCCACTTTTCCTCTATCAATTCGAGTTGATGAACATGGGGCTTCATCGATTCAAGTTTTTTGCGAAGTTGCTCGTTGATACCGTGCAAAGTAATTTTCTCGCAGGCAGAGACTCCAGCTAATCCTGCGAAGCCGCCATACTTCAAAGCTCCCGGCAAGAAAAGAGGATCTTGTAAGTCGTTGATATCACTGAAACTTTTTCCATTCAAATCGACTGTCGTCTCCGCGATGTAATCAGGACAGACTGATTGAGCGAGCAATACGCATGGTCCCGCTTCGCCGGTTCCAAGTAATTCAATCGCTGGCATTTTCAACTTTGCGGTATCAGCAACAAAAGTGACCACGGCTGCAATGTCCCTCACCCGAGAAGCGATCAGAGGCCGGTTGTATCCGAATGTGTAACCGTAATATTTAGAATTGACCGGGAGTAATTCCTTTCCTTCTGACGGGCGATTGGAACCGAATCCGCGGATGTCTGCCACGACAATTGTTGTTCCCTCTTTGAGTTGTTTCTTAATCATCGCGGCCTCTGCTTCAATGGAATCTTTGAGGCAATCAATTCCTCTTGGATCAAACCAGCACAAAAACTTTCCGTTTGGTTTTGAAGGAGAGAGGACCGTAACAGGAATGACCGAGGCATCATCCTTTCTGGATATCAGAAGGAACGTTTCAGAATCGCCGGAATCTTTTTCCACTGGTTTTGCCGCAGAAATTGTCAACTCTGAAATCGCAGGAGCCTTTCCACCAAGTAAAATATCTCGGGCAGAACCAACAATTTCCTGATACGAGGTTTTGTTTTCAGGTAGAAGAAGTTTTTCGATTGTTGCTTGTGATTGCTTAATCCAATCAACACGCAATGTCGCCGCATCTGCAGAATCTTTCGGACGGGGATGTGTTTCATTGAATACCGTTAACTCATTCGATGTTTTCGCAGGAAAGGAACGTTCTTCAATCGAAGCATCTTGCAGGTTCAAATGCTTAACAAGAAACGCATACATGTGCTTGCGGGAGAGACTGTTGTAATTGTGACCAAATTCGGGATGCACCCACGCTTCAACATTCTCCGCTTTTCCGTAGTAATTGTAAATCCGTTTCAGTTCGGGAAGTCCCCGTGTTTCCAGCCGTAAGGTCCAGTCATCGGCTCCGGTCAGCCCGAGCGGTTTCGGAGCAAACAACGCAGCGAATGCAATGTTGTTGGTATCGATCCGTAAATACGGCGAATTTTCACAGGCACAGCCGCCCTGCATATCGGTAGAGACCATCACCGCAGGAACTGCTACCGCGGGGCGATCATCAATCGCGCAAAGAATGAATGTCTGCGTTCCGCCGCCGCTGGCGCCAGTGACTGCAATTCGCTGCTCATCAACATCTTCCAACGAGCAAATGAAATCGAGAGCACGAATTGAATTCCACGTTTGTAGCCCCATCGATTCCAGTAGCCAGAGGCCATCTTGCGCGGTCGAAAAATCGGTCCGGTGATCGATCCCGCTGCTATCTGCGTAGTCAATCATGTCGTAATGAAAAACAACACATCCCATGCGAGCCAAATGAACCATGCGGGCCTGCAACGGATACCGAGCGGCTTCAGGAATGCTCTCGGCTCCACTTTCAAGTTGCTTAACCGCTTCTTTTTCACCTGCATCATAAAAACGCCCATTGGGCCAATGACCATGCGGGCAAAGCACTCCCGGTTTTTTGCCCGGCTTTCCGACGGGTCGATAAAGATTTCCCGTGACATACAACCCAGGCCGTGAAGCGAAGAAAACTTTTTCGATGGTGTAATCGCCGCAATCGATCTTTCCATGAATCACCGGCTGCAACGGCATCTTTTCCGGCATCGGCCACAATCCCTGAGAGACCAGAATTTGCGTTCGAAGTTTTTTCGCTTCCGCTTGCCATGCTTCCAAAGAACCGGGCGGCGTCCACGGATGATACTTCATATTGTAATCGCGAGTCGTTCGCCACCAGTTGGAGCGTGTGAAGTCAGAAATCTTCCCGACAGAAAGATCAAGTTGAACTTCATTAGAAGGCGTCGGCTGCGCATCAGCATTGGACAGGCTCGACAATAAAACCCCAAGAATGACGATTCCCGCAAAGAAGCCTTTCGTCCAAAGGGTGCTAGAACAGAGATTTACTAAATACGATTGCATATCAAAGACCTTTATCGCGGTGATGTTGAAATGAAAATGAATCGTGACTATTCAGTGGTGGGTGGTTTTGCAGAAATTCAGGTTGCCCGTAGGGTCCGCTATTGCGGACCACCGCACGAAATAGGGGGATCCACTTCCCATCGTGGTCCGCAATAGCGGACCCTACGCCAAAGCTGAATAGTCACAATGAATCCTTCTTTCACTTGGCTCTATCATCCTGCTATTGCACATTTAGTTCAAGTGTGAGGCCATGATCTGGAGCATCTGCAAAAATAATCTTCAGATTACAGTGGGAGAATTGCGGCTCGCAATGAATTTGGGTATTACTGGCATAAGCTTTGCGAACAATGGTTCCTGCAGGCAATTGCGGTGCCGCTGATTGTAAATATTACACGTTTTAATGCTTTTTCAGGACGATAAAAGTATTGGGGTGCCATTTAATTGGGCACTATTGCGCACGGATTCAGCAATTGTTTGAAATAGTCGAACAGGAATCACTCACTAATTCTCACTAACCATGGAAAGTGTTTACCGGAATTCCCACGGAAAAGGGGATTCAATCTGGTGAACTTTGAGTGCAGTTCTTGTTTCGTGCTTCACCAAGGGACGGGTGTACTGTTTTGCGGACGGGTGTGCCGTCCGGTGTACGGTTCTGCTGAGTAAGCGCTCGGGCCGGCATCACGTTCATATTTAGAGTTATAAAGTAGTCAAGGAGACGGGTGATGACACCTTCGGATTTTTTCGCATTCGCTAAAGAGAATGGCGCAGTACAGGTCGACATGAAATTTTGCGACCTGTTCGGCACCTGGCAGCACTGTACTTACCCCATCGATACTCTCGATGAGGGGGTATTCAAAGATGGTTTCGGGTTTGATGGTTCTTCCATCCGAGCCTGGCAAACAATCGATCAATCAGACATGATCGCGATCCCTGATCCCAATTCTGCTCAGATGGATCCTTTCTTTGCGATTCCAACGGTCAGTGTGATTGCAGATATTTTCGATCCAATCACCAGACAGCCTTACATCAAAGATCCTCGCGGTGTTGCCAAACGTGGTATCGATTACCTGAAAAGCACCGGCATTGCAGATACCTGCTTCATCGGTCCTGAACCGGAATTTTTCGTTTTCGATGACATTCGCTTCCACTCTTCACCACGTGGTTCAATGTATGAAATCGATTCTTCCGAAGCAGCCTGGAATACCGGAAATCCTGAAGCTGGTGGGAACCTTGGTCATAAAGTCGGTTACAAAGCTGGTTACTTCCCTGTCGCTCCAAACGATTCACTCGTTGATTTGCGTGGAGAAATGGTGACCGAACTTCGTAACCTGGGCATCGTTGTTGAAGCTCATCATCACGAAGTCGGCACAGCCGGCCAGTGTGAAATTGACATGGAATTCTGCAATCTTGAAAAAATGGCAGATCAGTTCCTGTGGTACAAGTATGTCATCAAAAATGTTGCCAAGAGGCATGGCAAAACTGTTACGTTCATGCCGAAGCCTGTCTTTGAAGATAATGGCTCTGGGATGCACACCCACATTTCACTGTGGAAAAATGGCGACACTTTGATGGCTGGCGATGGCTATGCCGGGATGAGCGAAATGGCTCTGCACGGCATCGGCGGGATCATCAAACATGGTCGCGCGTTGATTGCGTTGTCGAACCCGACCGTCAACAGTTACCACCGATTGGTTCCCGGTTTTGAAGCTCCCGTGACGTTGGCAATGAGTCAGCGAAACCGTTCTGCTTCTTGCCGAATTCCGATGTACTCCAGCAGTCCGAAAGCAAAGCGTGTTGAATTCCGAACACCGGATCCAACAGCTTGCGGCTACCTCAGCTTCACCGCCTTGATGATGGCGATGATTGACGGTATTCAAAATAAGATTGATCCGGGTGAACCACTCGATCGCGATATTTACGACATGACACCGGAAGAACTTGCTGAAACGAATGTCGCACCGACATCACTGGGCGAGGCACTCGAAGCCCTCGAAGCCGATCACGACTTCCTGACCGCGGGCGATGTCTTTTCGGATGAACTTCTCAATTCGTTTATCAATCACAAACGGGAAGAAGAAATTGCACCACTGCAATTACGACCTCATCCGTTTGAATTCGATTTGTACTACGACATCTAACATGTCTCTAAATGTTGCGTTTTTCGATAAGAAAACCGCATAATTATTGCCGACTTTAGAACCGCACACAATTTATACTGTGTGCGGTTCTTTTCTATATGCTTGCTGCCAACAAGCCTTTCGCGGTCAAAAAAATGAGAGTTATCGCTGAACTTCCTGCTTAAAATTGGTGCAATGGGTCTTTTTTGTGCTATATTCGTATTATCATGGCTACTAAACGACCTCGCAAAGCGACAAATAAAAATATATCTCCCAAGGCTTCTCGCAAGTCAGGGAAGAAGTCCACGAATTCAACCAAAAATGTTAGCGCTCAACCGCGCACTGTGAACCGGGGGGATGTCGATCCTGCCCGGACAGAGGCCGGGATCGAGAAGTTTGTTGTTTCGAAGAAGACCGAAGCTGCTCAGGAAGCAAAAATTTCCGCAGTAAAAGATATCATCACTGGTATCCCACCTCACGATGCAGATACGCTTGCCAAAGTCCTCTCAGCGATCCTGGAAGGAACTTCTCCTGATGATGTCGCAGTCATCCAAAAAGCATTGAACATATATCGGCTTCCCCCTATCGAAAAAAGCAAACAGAATCCGGACGACATTCTTTCTACCGATTGGCGAAAGGGTGGGTATCCGTATAAAAACTTGATGTCTCGTAAACGGTACGAGAAACAGAAGTATCAGTTACAGGTTGAACTACTGAGGCTTCAGGCGTGGGTAAAAAAGACCGGGCAAAAATTGGTTATTATTTTTGAAGGTCGCGATGCAGCCGGGAAAGGGGGAACCATTAAACGAGTGATGGAGCATCTTAATCCTCGCGGGGCGCGCGTGGTTGCTTTGGAAAAACCGACAGAGACTGAGCAGGGGCAGTGGTACTTCCAGCGATACGTTCAGCACCTCCCCACAGCCGGTGAAATTGTGCTGTTTGATCGTTCCTGGTACAACCGGGCAGGGGTCGAACGCGTCATGAATTTCTGCACGCAAGATGAATATGTTGAGTTCATGAG
>JAJRTM010000058.1 GCA_024278285.1 Planctomycetota bacterium | reverse complement strand
TTCTGAATTAACAGGGGTTTGCATTAAAACATCGGGAGAATTTCCAGAATACGAACGGCGATAACTTTAGGTTGATTGAGAGGTTACGTCAATAAGAGTCTCGTCTTTCGGTTCCTGATTACTGCTTTGTTCAGATTCCCGTTGAATTTGTGACAGGGAAAAACCGGATCGAGTCAGGCAAATCAATCCGACTGCTGTGACGACAACATATTGAAGCAGGTGGTAATAGATGGAAGCCGCGAAAGCGCTTCCTTCTGAGACGGAAAATAGTTCGAGGGTTCCCACAAAAGCAGCCTGAATGAGGCCAAAGAAACCTGGCGTCGAGGGAATTGTAACCGCGAAAACGAGAACTCCCAGAAGAATCAGCGTGGCTGAAAACGGAATGTTAATCCCAAAACTTCGCAGCGAAATATAAATCATCAGACAGTTGCAACTCCATTGAAGTAGCGAGTTGACGATTAACGCAATCAGTAATCGCCCCTGTCTTAAAGCAGAGGTTCCCGCAGCCGCGTGGTTTACCAGATCGATCAGTTTCTCTTGTTTTCCCTCAGAGATCGGCAATCGGTGAATCAGTCCCACAGCTAATCGAAGTGCCTGTTCAAGCCAAATCAGTCCCGCGGACAGTAGGATCACTGCGACTATCGCGATCACACCAACTCCCTGAAACGCAGTTTGCATCGATTCAGGAATATCACGGACTCCCAAAAGTCCCACTCCGACTAGAACAAGGACAGCAAAGACATCCAGAACTCTTTCGATCGCAACGCTTGTAAAGACCGCAGCAGCAGGTATTTTTTGTTGCCGCCCCAAAAGAAAGATCCGAAATAGTTCTCCCAGGTGGGCAGGCAAAACATTATTCCCCATGAAACCGACCATCATCGGGTTGATCACTTGTTTTGCACTAATCTGTTTTACTGGACGCAACAACCAGCTCCAGCGAATTGCCTTGAGCCAGAAGAAGACCACCAAAGCAAGAAGATAAAGCGGGATCGTATCGTAACGCGCATCGGCAAAGCTGGTTCGAATGTCGTTCCAGTTGACATCCTTCACTGAATACCACAGGCAACCGACCGTAACCGCCAGTCCAAGAAATATAGGTAACCACTTATTTTTATGAATCTTATTCACCCTCACACGGCGTAGCCGGAACCAATAGTAGTAGGTTAGGCTTTCCAGCCTGACACGAATTGCACTGATCTTTCAATTAATTAAACAACGTTCACTGGTTAATCAGTGAGTAAATTTCATGGACGCCACATTCATCAGGCTGGAAAGCCTAACCTACGGCTGATAACAATTCGCAGTGTCGTTAAACAGTCTGAGAGCCTTACCGACTCTCTTGGATAATCATAGCACGAAAAAGAAGAGTCGCTCCAGAGCATATTAATGGCAACGTGAAGATCAAAATGCCAGAGTGGTTAAAAGACGTAACCTGTATATGTGAAATGAGATATGTTTATTACCGGTGTTATTTTCAGGAAAACGAATGGTCTCGAACAGCTCTTTTTTGTTTTTTATGGGGAAAATAGAATGCTTTCCAGTTGACCTGTCCCATAAAATCGGTATCCTGCCTATTGTTGAGATTGAATCTCAATGTCTACTTCCCCTGGGAGGTGGACCCCACCTGCACCGAGCAGTTCAGTAGCCAGCGAGCAGTTCGGTATCGCTTTACTTTTGTAACGAGGATTTTACGATGCAGAATAAAGGATTTCATCAAGTTCGACGTTCAAGCGGCTTGAACAAGCAAATGAAGCAATCAGCAACGACATCCAGTGGTTTCACTTTAATCGAATTACTTGTTGTTATCGCGATCATCGCCATCCTCGTGGCTTTGCTTCTTCCAGCCGTCCAGCAGGCACGTGAAGCAGCCAGGCGGAGTTCGTGCAAGAATAATTTGAAGCAAATTGGATTGGCTCTGCATAATTATCTGGGTACCTACACAGTCTTTCCTCCTGCTGTCTGTATTTCCAACGATGGCACCGCTGGCGGGCAGTGGTCGATTCAT
This sequence comes from Planctomycetota bacterium, assembly GCA_024278285.1. Lineage (GTDB taxonomy): Bacteria > Planctomycetota > Planctomycetia > Planctomycetales > Planctomycetaceae > Rubinisphaera. The sequence goes on along the minus strand of JAJRTM010000058.1, from coordinate 5,129 downwards.
GCCCGGATTATGCCTTTTGTTGAACAGGGGGCGTTGTACAACATTGCTATTTTGGAGGAAGCATATGCTGTGGGGGCACCACCTGCCAATGTGCGGGTAGCAACCTATCAATGCCCTTCAGACCCTAACGATAAAGCACGGGGCAGCGACCACTATCCAACCTCTTACGGGTACAGTGCCGGTCCCTGGTTTGTCTGGGATAATACAACACACAGAAAAGGGCAGGGGGCTTTTGGTCCCAACAGCAAGACTTCAGATAAAGATTTTACCGATGGGTTAACCAATACGCTTGCTTTTGCTGAAGTGAAAGCTTACACGCCTTATGTTCGAGATGGCGGAGATGTGACAGGCCTGGGGGCAGCGATTCCCGGCAATGTTGCAACGGTTACTGCATACAGTAGCGGAACCTTGAAAGGAAATACGATTGGCGGAACTTCACCAATGGCAAGTGGTCATACCGAATGGGTTGATGGGCGTGTGCATCAAACTGGCTTTACAACGACCTTCACGCCAAACACAATTGTTCCTATTGCCTCGGGTGGCGCTCCGGATGGCGATTTCACGAATTGTAGAGAAGCAATAAACTGTACAGATCCAACTTATGCAGTTGTTACGTCCCGTAGTTATCATACCGGGACTGTCAATGCTTTGCTGATGGATGGGTCAGTACGCGGTTTCAGTGAGAATATCGATCTAACAACCTGGCAGAACCTCAGCATTCGCAACGATGGTAACGTTCTCGGTGAATTCTGATTTTTTACTGACAAAGAAATGCGGTCACAACCTCTTGATTCAACTGGTGTTACAGCCAATGGGCCAAGAGGTTTCTGTTTAATTGCTTAGCATCAATCAAACAATAACTGTCGTCTCTTTGGATGGCCCAGACGCATCGCGTCTGGGTGACGCAGTCACAAGAAGTCTTATCAGACACTCTACCCTGGCAATAATCGCCCCTTCTTTTTTACCGTTTCATGCTTTTTCTTCGTCGGAAACCACATTCTCGGCTTCTTGTTGCAGGGCAACCCAGACGCGATGCGTCTGGGCCATCCAAACGATTTGACTTTTGTTCAGTGATTCAGCTCAGGGTCGTTTCCCGTAAACCCGACAGTTATTATTTAACCAATGCTTGGCCTTTTTGATCTGCAATAACAGCCTCTACGGGTTTACCATGCAAGATAGCCGATCTTGTTATACCGTTACTGTTTTGTAAGATTGCCGCGATTGCCCAGTTCCCCATAATTCGGTGAACCGTACAGGTCTGACGAAACCGCAGATGATTAGGACCGTTGCATCAGGAATGGTAAGTCAGCGTGATGGTAGGCGTAATCGTTGACGATGATCGAGAAGGGAGAATATCGAGCAAGATCATTGACGATTCAGGAAGGCATGGGCAGGATTATGGGAGTATCAAACGAACAGAAAATTGCGGATTTGGAGCAACAGCTCGTGCAAATGCGTCAGCAACTGATGCAAGCTGAAAAAATGAGTACCGTTGGCGTACTCGCTTCTTCAATCACGCATGAATTCAATAACATTCTCACGACTGTCATCAACTACGCCAAAATGGGATTGCGGCACAAGGATGAGGCGATCCGCGAAAAGTCATTCACAAAAATTCTTGCCGCCGGTCAAAGAGCAGCGAAAATTACGACCGGCATGCTTTCTTATGCCCGCTCCAAAGGAGATCACAAAGAAAGTTTTGAACTGGCTCAACTGGTGGAAGATGTTCTTGTGCTTGTCGAAAAAGATCTGCAGGTGCATCGTATCTCGCTGGTGAAAAAGTTTGATCAACAACCTTCGACCGTCGTTAACGCGAATCAGATTCAGCAGGTAATACTGAACCTGATAATCAATGCGCGTCAGGCAATGGATGAAGGCGGGACTTTGACGATCACTCTTTCTGAAAATCAGGCCGATCAGTTTGCTGAGATCACTATTCGAGACACCGGTTGTGGCATCCCATCGCATATACTACCGAAAATTTTCGATTCCTTCTTTACCACGAAGACGGCTGATGAATCGGGGCAGGGCGGTTCCGGGCTGGGGCTCGCGATGTGTAAAGATGTTATCGAATCGCACCGGGGACGCATCCGCGTTGAAAGCACTCCGGGAAAAGGAACCGCATTTACCTTGAAGCTGCCATTGGCAAAAGGCCAGACTGGATTTATCCACAGCCAGGCGATCAATAAAGCCGGATAGTAACTATTCTGCCCAACCGTAGGGCCCGCTATCGCGGACCACGATGGGAAGTGGACCCCGCTATTTCATGCAGTGGTCTGCAATAGCGCACCCTACAGGCTGGGTAAATCAACTCGCTGGAATAAGCTTCCGCTTTTGCGTTATAATCGCTTTTGGTTATTGGTATAAGCGTGTCACATGCTTTGCGAATAGTGTTGGATATTGGATTGGATTGTGTGCCACGACTCACAGAGCCGGGCACTCTCAATAGATACTCAATGCCTAGATCGCCACACGATAATATAACTGCTGGCAATTTCCCTTTTTCTACTTTCAGAAACAACAATGAATTCTACATCTCCAGAGACTTTTTCAATTTCAGGAATTGTTCCCCCGGTTGTTACGCCATTGCTTGATCGCGACAGACTCGATATTGAGGGAGCAAAGCGACTTGTTGAACATATTATTGCGGGTGGTGTAAGCGGCTTATTTATTCTTGGGACAACCGGTGAAGCTCCCAGTTTGAGTTACAGGTTGCGGCGCGAATATATCGAACTGGTTTGCGGGATTGTTGAAAAACGAGTTCCGGTTTTAGTCGGGATTACTGATACATCGTTTGTCGAATCGGTCACGCTGGCGAAATTTGCGAAAGCATCCGGGGCAGATGCTGTTGTGTTATCAACACCATACTATTTTCCGGCTGGTCAAACCGAGCTAACACGGTATGTCTCGCACATTGTTGAAGAATTGCCGCTGCCGTTGATGCTTTATAATATGCCGAGCCTGACAAAAGTCTGGTTTGAAATTGAATCACTTGAAAAGTTAACAACGCACAAAAATATCGTTGGCGTGAAAGATAGCAGTGGTGATCTCGATTACTTCAAACGACTTGTCGAATTAAGGAAACTACGCCCCGACTGGTCTTTCATGGTTGGGCCGGAGCATCTGTTGATCGAAGCTCTCAAGCTCGGCGGAGATGGCGGCGTCAACGGCGGAGCCAACGCTTTTCCTGAATTATTCGTTGGCTGTTACAATGCGTATCAAGATAAAGATGATCAGAAAGCGACTAAGTATCTGGAGTGTATCGAGGCGTTGCAGGAAGTCTATTCCGTCGGCAAGTACGCCTCTCGGCACATCAAAGCGACCAAGTGCGTTTTGTCGCTATTGAAAATATGCGATGATAAAATGGCAGAGCCGTTCAATCACTTTCTGCCTCCCGAACGCGAAAAAGTGAATCAGATACTCCAAAAACTCGCCCCCGGTTTCGATTCCATCGGGCTCTCTCAATACGGTTCAAGTTGATTGAGAAGATATTTATTCAAAAAATTCTTGGTTCTTCATACTTTATAATGGCTGAAACATTTTACAGCCACGGATTTCCACGGATCAATTCTCCTGAAGAAGCAAGGACGATATCAGGGATAGAAGAAAAGAACTGAAAATGATCCTCTCTTCTTGTCATCTTTGCGAGAAACTTTAGTCAAACAAATAGACGAAACTTCAATAGAAAAAGAGGAATGGGTTGGCAGCAAGACGCAAAGAAAAAAGAGAATTTTCAACTTCACCTGGCATGAAAATGATTCTGTTGTATGAGTGCCCTTTTTTTGATCTGTGTTTGATCCGTGTGAATCCGTGGCTCTTTTTTCTTTTAGCCACTAAAATGTGGGAAGAACCAAATTCTTATTGAACGCAAGGGAGACATTCCTGTCTGCCTGCATTACAGCATGCTCTTACGAAACAGACAGGAATGTCTGTGCTCCATTTGGATAAATAGAGGTTCCCAAAAGCGACGAAGCGAAATCGTTTATTGTGGTACAGATTTTTCCTTTGCTTTTCGCCTGTCAAAATGAAACGGTTTCGTTTCGTGGTTCGTGATTGTAACTTTCAGCGGTGGAGCGATGCCTCCCTGATCAACCTGGACGCGTAAAATATTCTGAGCGGGAAAAAACGGGCGGTCGTGGGTCCATTTGTGTCCATCGCCATGCAGGTACAGAATCGGCTTCTTGAATTTGAGTGCTTCTTTAACAAACGGCACGAAAAAATCGATGTGTCCGACATTCGGATGGGCATGACCGAAGATAACCATGCTGCTGACCTTGCTCCCGAATTGCTGCAGGTTACGCCGGATCCATTCGATATTATCTGCATGTCGTTTCTTCCATTCAGCCGCATCGTGTATGCGACCGCCCACAATATTCAGCCCCACAAATAGGACATCTCCCTTTACAAACGAAAAGTTTTCCTCGCGTTCAAGCTGCCTGAAAACCGGCAGGTGATGATTCCACTGGCGATCAAACCGCATGAAATACTGCTCCCAGAATACCCATGCTTCTGCCGGGTTGGTGCAATCGTTCCATTCGTTGTCGCCGGGGATGATGAAAACGGGAGCGACTGTCTTCCTGAGCATACCCGATACCTTTTGGTAAACGGCTTCATCGCAAGGAGCACTACCAGTTTTGATATCCCCGACATGAATCACAAATTCTGCTTCGTTCGGTATTTCTGCAATCTGCCTGGGAAGCAGCACGTCTTCCTCTGGCTTATAAGGGACATCTCCCATCACGCAAAATGTAACCATGTTTCTAACAACAGGATTTGATTTTGTTGTTTCTTGCGCATCAATTGGTGCGATAAGGCTCAACTGTAGCAAACTAACTAATGCTGCAAGCAGCAATTGATGTGTAACGCTTTTTGGCAATTCGTAATCGAAAAGCGATGAAAAGCGTTCAATGTTAATTCGAAAATTCGAGACTAATATCATTATTTTCATGGCTATCGATCTTGAGCAAGTACCCATTGTAATGTGAAAATTGATCTCCTATTGTAGATGATGGAACGGCATTCAAACAGCCTGTTTTGAACGTGTGGGAAAGTCTGTAGATTTTCGATAACTTCTGTGGAGACCTGTAAGGGGCCGTTGGGGTTATGATCAGGATACGAATGTGACTGAA
>JAJRTM010000057.1 GCA_024278285.1 Planctomycetota bacterium | reverse complement strand
GTGAGAATGACATCGCCCACGTTGAGATTGAGCAAGTCGGCAGCAGTCAGGTCGGTCTGTGCCAATGTTGCGACCACGCCCACTTTTGCTGACCCAATTCCGACTTCCAGCTGAGCTTGTTCTTCGGGACTACTGTCATGCTTTGTGTACGCCGACCATGTATCTGAAGAGAGCTTCCCGGCTAACGGTTCGATCGTATTAAACGGGATGCACAAATTCATAATGCCTCGCATTTCTCCCATGGTAATTTCAAAGCTGATCAGCACAATCACTTCGTTTGGCGGGACAATCTGCACCAGTTGCGGGTTACTTTCAATTTGTGAAACATGCAGATCCAGCACGCTGATATTCCGCCAGGAGTTGTCGAGGGCTTCAATCGCTAATTTGGTAATTCGTGAAACGAGCTTCAATTCAATTTCTGTTAGTGGCCTGGATGGGAAGTGGTGAGAGGCTGCTTTGCCACCACCAAGCAAGCGGTCCACAATGGGGAAAATGATGGACGGATTCAGATCAAGAATAATGTGACCGTTCAGTTTCTCGGAATACAACAGGTTAAAACAAGTTGGGTTTTCAAGACTGAAAACAAATTCGCCGTAAGTTAATTGATCGACGCTGATCAGCTTCACTTCGATAATCGAACGTAACATTCCGCTTAAAGAAGCACCGAATTCTCGCCCAAAGCCTTCGTGCATCGCCTGGAACGCACGCATCTGTTCTTTGCTGACACGCTCGGGGCGTTTGAAATCGTAAACACTAATTTGCCCCACCAGTTCCTGCGAACGGAAACTGGTCACTTCAGCCGGCTTTGATTGCTCAGCCGGGGAACTGTCCAACGCCGCCAGTAGCGATTCCACTTCGCCCTGACTCAATACATCTGCCATTGCTTCCCTCCTGGAAACATGAATTTCGAAAAACTAACTCAGCATAGCCGGAACCAAATAGGAAAAATAAAAATTACCACGGAGATCACGGAGAAAAATACTCACGCAAAGACGCGGCGACGCAAGGAGTTTCCCACATTGCATTCTAAATCAAATGAGATTTGATCGAACGAATGAAACCACTTTGAAATATTTTTTTCTTTTTCTTTGCTTCGCCGCGTCTTTGCGTGAAACTTTTTTTCAAAAATCAGACATCTCTTTTTGCTTTGCCTCAGTGTTCTCCGTGTCTCAGTGGTTCACATTTTTCTTTTTCGTGGTAATTTTTTTCTGCCACTTTCGTGCAGCATTTCATTGATAAAATATTAAACCCAAAACAAATTCAATAAATCCTGTTTTCTTATTTCATCGAATTTGCCCACTTCCCTGGACGACATATTTGTAGATGGTTAACTCTTTCAAACCGCATGGGCCTCGGGCGTGTAGTTTGTCGGTACTGATGCCAATTTCTGCTCCCAAGCCAAATTCGCCTCCATCGTTAAACCGGGTTGAAGCATTTACCATCACCGCAGAGGAATCGATCTGATTGGTAAAGCGATTCGCTGCTGCTAAATCGTTTGTGACAATCGTTTCTGTGTGTCCGGAACTCTGTTTGTTGATATGCGAAATCGCTGCTTCAATTCCATCAACCACTTTGACTGAAATGATCAGCGACAAATATTCTTCGCCAAAATCTGCATCTGTTGCAGGAATTGCATTAGGAACAAGATCGCATGTTTTGGAGCAACCGCGGATTTCCACTTTCTGTTCTGTTAATGCTTTGCAAAGTACAGGGAGCATCGTTTCTGCAACCGCTTGATCAATCACTAAAGATTCAGCCGCATTACAAACACCAGGGCGATGACACTTACTGTTGATAAGAATCGCCGTTGCCATTTCAAGATCTGCCCCTTGATGCACATAAACATGGCAGTTGCCATCGAAGTGCTTAATGACAGGCATCGTCGCTTCACGAGCGACCCGCTCAATAAGAGACTTCCCGCCACGAGGAACGGTGACGTTAATCAATTCATTCAGTTTGAGAAAATGCCCAACCGCTTCACGGTCTGTCGTTTCGACCATTTGCACCGCATGTTTTGGTAGCCCGGTCGCATCAAGACAGTCAGCAAGTATTGAATGAAACGCATGATTGCTGTGAAACGCTTCTTTGCCGCCCCGCAAAATAACTGCATTGCCACTTTTGACGCACAGCGCTGCGGCATCAATAGTAACATTGGGCCGCGATTCGTAAATAAAGAAGACGACCCCCAAAGGAACCCGCACTTTCGATACCAGTAAACCGTTCGGGCGGACGGTACTTTCGATCACTTCGCCAATCGGTTCTGGAAGAGCCGCAATTTCCTTTAGTGATTGTGCAATCGCATGCAGCCGCGGTTCATCAAGACGCAAACGATCAATCATCGCTTCGGTTAATCCGTATTTGGGGGCAGCGAGTATATCTTTTTCATTCGCCCGCAAAATCTCATCACGGCGGGTAATCAAAGCTTCTGCGGTCGCATGCAGCCAATCAATTTTCTGCTGTCCGGTTGCAGATACAAGCGAACCGGTAGCCGCAGCCGCCTGCGTTGCCACCTGCCTGGTGTACTGACTCAAGTTTTCAATAGTCGATGTCGTCATAGCTCTCAGATTTTTTTGGGGAGGGGAATCAATTTCCAGTTAGAATTTAGGTAACTACTTCCTCGTTCCCAAGCTCCTGCTTGGGAACGCAAGGGGCAGAAGCTCCTGCTTCATGCCGGTACTGAAAATCATCGAAAACAATTAAAATTCACCGGAAGGTTGTCTGTAGGGTCCGCTATTGCGGACCACCGCACGAAGTAGGGGGATCCACCTTCCATCGTGGTCCGCAATAGCGGACCCTACGCCAAAGCTGAATTTTAATAACAATCTGTCCCCAGACACCCTCCGCTGAATCGTTACGAATTAGGTAAGTATCGGTCAATAAGGAGATTGAGTCAACGCAGGTTTATTGCACTCTGGACTGCCCAGCACGGCTGGTCTGTTCTGACCGCCGTAACCAAAAACTGTTTTTTAAAAATTTGCGAGCTGTCCGTTAACTTTTGCCGTTAGTAAATAGGAAGGGCTCATCGTTGAGAGAAGCAACTGGAGCGAAAGTTCTCAGGGATACCATACATTTTAGGGCTTTTGCTCATGGACAGCTCTTTTCTTTCACGCCAAGGGATAATGCCACCTGTACACTCACCTGTTCTTAGTGTGTATTTTTTGTTTTTTTATACAGTGTGAACTTTTTATATTCTCTGGATTTAGACATAAACATGACTGCATGCTCTTATTTAACTGTGATTACAGGTTTCTGTATCTGAGCATTCAGGCATTTCTATGCGTTAACTATTTCTTGTGTTCTATTCTTGAAGGAGGTTTCCTGTGAAAAGGTATGCCCAAAAAACGCGGTTTTACATTGATTGAGTTGTTGGTGGTGATTGCGATCATCGCAATCCTCGTCGCTTTACTACTACCGGCTGTGCAACAAGCCAGAGAAGCTGCTCGTCGCAGTTCATGTAAAAACAATCTGAAGCAAATCGGCTTGGCTCTTCATAACTATCATGATGTACACTCTGTCTTCCCACCCGGCCTGATCAATTCTGGAGCCATTGCATCCACCACTCCATACAGTTTTTCGTTGAATCATACTGCTTTAACGATGATTTTGCCATTCATTGAACAGGCTCCATTATACGATACGTTCAATTTCAGTATCGCCTCCGGCCCTGCGCAGCACTCATCTGGTCCACCCGTTTTAGGGTGGAATGCCACTGGAGTAAATGCGATAGCAACTTCAAGATTCATTACTACTTATTCCTGCCCTTCTGACTCTGCTCCATCGCGAGTAACATACAATAATAGTGCCGCCTCACAGTATAATGTAACTAATGCTGCAACAACGAACTATGTTTTACTGACGGGGCATATCTACGAAGGCTCTACCGGGAACTGGAATGCCTACAGGAACTCCACGACAACTCTTCAAAATGGAATCACTGGCGTTCTGCGTTTGGCGTCAATAGTTCCCTTCGCATGCGTGACATGAAAGATGGTACATCCAGCACATTGATGATTGGAGAAACCAAACAAGATAAGATCAGTACAACCTATAGGACTTATTGGGGACAAGGGCGACACACAGGTATTTTTGGTCGAATTGTAGCATCTGACCGCAGATATGGCATCAATGTTTCAGGTCATGCGTTTTGCTGTAATGGCAGTTCAAACTGGTGTTGTGCAAGTAAAGCGAAACTCCAGTATGCCTGGGGATTGGGCAGTTATCACACCGGAGGAGCACAATTTGTGTTAGGTGATGGATCTGTACGACTCCTGAGTGAAAATATTGACTTTAACACGCTGTGTGAATTGAACTTCACGAGTGATGGTCAGGTTATTGGCGAATACTAAGCCAGACAGTTGATTGGTCATTTTGAAATATGTCAATGCACTAGCGTTCTAGGGCATTGGCTTTTGTTTTGATAGTCTTGTATTTAAATAGGGAGAAGGGACTGATGAAAAAGTCGTTGATGTTTTTGTTGCTGTTGATTCTTGTGGCGCCGATTTCTTTAACAATGAGTGGCTGTGGCAAAAGCATTCCTGAAGGAGCACCAACAACAGAGGAGGAAGTTGACGCCGCTGCTGTAGATTCAGCAGATGGGGATGTCAAACCACCCGAATAAATCTTGTTCTACGCGAGTATATGCAAAGTGGGCAGATGCCCTCTCCTTTCGATCATTGATGGCACTCAAAGTCTTATAAGGCTGCGTAGTGGTTCTACACAACGCGGTCTTGTGCGTCATGGTAATTTTCGCAAACTCTGGCTGGGCTGGTAAATAACCAGGAAAATGGGGAGGTTAGGGTGTTTTTGTATTGAGAAACTGTTGCGAAAAATAACGGTTTCGTGTGCCACGGCTCTGTGAGCCGTGTTGCGTTGGAGTGAGAATATCTTGTTGAAATCAAGCGTAACTATTCAGCAATGTTTGGTTTTTGCAGAAATTAAGGTTGCCTGTAGGGTCCGCTATTGCGGACCACCGCAGAAAGTAGGAGGATCCACTTCCCATCGTGGTCCGCGGGTAGCGGATCCTACGCCAAAGCTGAATAGTTAAAATCAAGCTTGATTTTCAGCTTGCACGGCTCACAGAGCCGTGGCACACACAGTGGAATCGAGAACCAAGGCGCAACAATACCAATAACAACAACTTAAGAAATTTAACATCCCCCATGCGTCCACGTAAGGGGACTCACTGCACAGTGGAGATAAATTTTACAAAACTGTTGGGTATCTCTCATTTTTAGTTCAAAAGTGCTCATTATGATGGCTCATGAATGTCGAGAAAT
>JAJRTM010000683.1 GCA_024278285.1 Planctomycetota bacterium | reverse complement strand
GCCGGCATGCAAATCGGCGGCACCAGCCCGGATGGCGTACTTGTCGAAATCGTCGAAATTCCGAATCACCCCTGGTTCATCGCCGTGCAGTTTCATCCAGAATTCAAATCAAAACCACTCGCCCCGCATCCACTCTTCAAAGGCTTCATCAACGCCGCATTAAAAAGACATCAAGAAAGAATCTCCGCCCCGGTGTAGCGTTGTTAATAATTTGATGCTTTGCATAAAAACTTGAAAGTAGAACATTCATGGACGAACCTCTTTCGCGTGATGATTTGGCGACGCTTTATCTGGATCAACTTCCGTTTGAACCGTATCCGGTTCAGGAAGAGGCCCTTCTGACGTGGTTTACGGCTGGCGAAGGATTGCTGGTTTGTGCGCCGACCGGGACCGGAAAAACGCTCATTGCAGAGGCGGCGTTATTCGAAGCGTTGCATTCGAATCAGCGGGCTTATTATACGACGCCGCTGATCGCGCTGACCGAACAGAAATTTACAGAACTGCAAGAGGCAGCCGTGCGTTGGGGGTTTTCTGCGGATGATGTCGGGCTGGTTACCGGAAACCGGAGAGTGAACCCGAATGCCAAAATCCTGGTCGTTGTCGCAGAAATATTATTGAATCGTTTACTTGATGAAGATCAGTCTCAATTCGATGAAACCTTTGCGGTTGTCATGGATGAGTTTCACAGTTTTAACGATCCCGAACGTGGTGCGGTCTGGGAATTGACGCTTGGGTTACTGCCCGATCATATTCGCTTGCTGTTACTTTCAGCCACAGTAGGGAATGCGGTCGAATTTCTCGGCTGGCTTCGCAACATGCACGGCAGGAAACTGCGGCTCGTACAAAGTGATGAGCGTAAAATCCCGCTCACGTTTCGCTGGATTCCCGATCAACTTCTCGATGAGCAACTCACGACGATGTGTGAAGGAGACGACGAAACGAATCTCGTGCCTGCCCTTGTTTTCTGCTTCAACAGGTCCGACTGCTGGACGATCGCAGAACAACTCAAAGGGAAGCGGTTAATCACTAAAGAACGCCAAAAGGAATTGGTGGCCCGGTTAAATGAATACGATTTTTCGCATGGTGCAGGCACAAAACTGAAACAGATTCTCATGCGAGGCGTTGGCGTGCATCATGCGGGGATACTCCCCAAATATCGGCGGATTGTCGAAGAACTGTTTCAGGAAAAACTGCTTTCGGTCTGTATGTGTACCGAAACGTTAGCTGCGGGAATAAACCTGCCTGCCCGGTCTGTTTTGTTGACATCGCTGATCAAAGGACCGCCCGGCAAAAAGAAATTGATTGATCCCAGTTCTGCCCATCAAATGTTCGGCAGAGCTGGGCGACCACAGTTTGATACAGAAGGGTACGTCTTCGCGATTCCCGATGAAGACGACGTGAAAATTCTCCGCTGGAAGGAGAAATACGATCAAATTCCCGAAGACACCAAAGATCCGATGTTGCGAAAAGCAAAAAAGCGGATGAAGAAAAAGATGCCAACTCGCAACAGTAAAAAGCAGTACTGGAATGGAGAACAATTTGAAAAATTACGCAACGCTCCTTCTGCGAATCTTTCCAGTAGAGGGCATCTCCCCTGGCGCATGCTCGCGTGGCTGTTGAATAATTCGTCAGATGTCATGCAGTTACGAAAGTTTATCGCCCGAAGAATGCTCGTAGGAAAATTGAAAGAAAACGCAGAAAAGCAACTCTATCAGATGCTGCGAACCTTGTGGGCAGGCGGTTTTATCAGACTCACTCCGCCACCTCCCGAAGAAAAGAAAGTAGAGCAAAAATCCGTTGTCGTCAAAGAAGACGATCAGCCAAAACAACCCGAATCAACCGGAATGTTCGGCGCAATTCTACAGGAAGCACTCGGAAACGAAAAGAAAGAGGAGTCAAAACCAACTTCAGAGAACAAAAACACAACAGCAGAAACGGCATTGAGGGATTACAAACCAACACTCGCCGAGCCAACCGAAAAGCTCGATCAACTGCTGCAATTCCGCGGCATCAATCCGCTTTATGCCTGTTTTCTTTTGAAGCATCTGGGGCAAGCGGATGAGATCGAGCAAATACAAATTATCGAATCGGTTCTCGAAGTCCCCGGCTCGGTCGCCAGAGATGTCCGAATTCCTTACGAGTTAATGAAATCGGGAGAGTTAGCCCGCGCGGTTCTCGATCCCGAATTGATCGAACGCGGCTTGGTTCCCGCTCACGTTCTTTCCGGTGAAATGCCTGAAGACCCTCACGAACTTCGCTACGACGAATACCCACCCACGGTTGCAGACAAGGTGAAATTACTCTTTCAATCCGACTTTCCCGGCGTCCACGGTTTACGAATCACCCCGGTCTGGATCGTCGGCGACCTGCTCAAATTCAACGGCGATTTCAACAAATACGTTTCCGGGCGAGACTTAACAAAACAGGAAGGCATCATCTTCCGCCACCTCCTGCGGTTCGTGTTACTCCTCCAGGAATTCCTACCAATGACACCCGCAGGCATCAACGAACAAGAATGGCAAGAACGAGTCATGTTCTGGTCCGAAACCATCTCCAAAGCCTGCCGAGAAGTTGATCCGGTCAGTACTGATAAAGCGTTGGAAGTACAAGAGTAAAGAGTTACACTTGCATTACCCTCGTTCCCAAGCTCCAGCTTGGGAACGCAAGTAAAACCGTTTCATAAATCTATGAATAAACGAGGGAATAATGGTAGACGGCAGCAAAGGTTTAGGACGGCTCATAAAAGTTGAACTGCGAGATGTCTGGGAGCATGAGGCACATGATTTTACACCATGGCTTGCTCAAGAAGAGAACATTGCTCTGTTGGGTGATACCATCGGGATTGATCTTGAAGTTGAAGCACAGGAAAAGAATGTCGGACCATTCTCTGCGGATATTCTTTGTAAGGATACTGCCAACGATCATTGGGTACTGATAGAAAATCAATTAGAACGCACTGACCATACACACCTGGGGCAACTTATCACGTATGCTGCAGGATTGAACGCAGTCACAATTGTTTGGATCGCAAACCGCTTTACTGATGAGCATCGAGCAGCACTTGATTGGATGAATGAAATCACAGGTGAGAACCTTACTTTCTTTGGTCTCGAAGTGGAATTGTGGCGAATTGGAAATTCTATTGCTGCTCCCAAGTTCAATGTTGTCAGTTCACCCAATGACTGGACGAAAAACATTGGTGGGAAATCGGGGACTTTTACTCCTGCAAATCTCAGTGACACTAGAGTATTACAGCGAGACTACTGGGCAAATCTTCAGAAACTACTTGAAGAAACTAATAGCGTTATCCGAAAAGGTAAGCCCCAACCTCAATCATGGATGACCTATTCTATAGGCCGTTCTAATTGCTATTTAGTAAGTGCTATGAATACGATACACAACTGGATTGCTGTCTCGTTAGTAACAAATGGTAAAGATGCAAAGCCTTTCTTTCACCTTTTAGCAGAAGATCGCAAAGAGATAGAAGATGAAATTGGACTTGAACTTGATTGGCGAGAGCTACCTGAGAAGAAAGAAAGTCAAATTGTCATTCGCCGAGAAAAAATTGATCCAACTGATCGAGATAACTGGCCTGAACAATGTGATTGGTTAGCGGAAAAGTTAGCCCGCTTTCATAAAGTATTTTCCGGTCGCGTTAAGAAGCTCGATGCCAAAGATTATCAGTCTCCGGGAGATATTGAATAACAAATCAGATTTTACCTCGTCCCCAAGAACCAGTTTGGGAACAACAAGGATTGGAAGCTCCTGCTTCCTTTTTTGAATAATTTCATGTTCTGCTATAGCAAAGGAAAATCTAATGCCTCGAACACGGTACCGTATCTACGAGACAGATTATCCTTGTCTCGTTCTGTCGTTTTAGGTGCTCTGTTTTCTGTACACCAAATAAGGAAATCATTCAGAATAGTTATTACTGCGTCACCTTTGGATGGTTTTAATCCGAGTAATTTATTGTAGGTTTCCCATATGTCATCTGGCACATTCCAACTTGTTTTGCCCTTCTTTGATTTGGGCTTCCCTTTGGGCTGTTCTCCAAGGAACTTTCGATGTCCGTTGACATTGGCATACCATCCCTTACGAGCTTCCCACCACCACGGTTTTGCTTTGCGAGGCATTGTCGTTCTCCGCTTATCAGTATCAGTTCTGTATCATTATCGCAATTATTTG
>JAJRTM010000682.1 GCA_024278285.1 Planctomycetota bacterium | reverse complement strand
TTGGTTACGGCTATCAGAATAAACCAGCCGTGCTGGGTTCATCCGTGGCTTTTTCAAATCTTCAGCCATTAAAATAGAGGAAGAACCGTTTTTATAGATCAGAAGTTAAGTTTGAGAAAATGAAGTATCTGCAACAACGATACGTATGCTATACTCAGGCGTTCTATCAATTTAATTACAGGCAGGGATCATAAGGATCTTGGGAGTCTGTGTGTAGTCTAAAAGTTTTGTTTGAGGGGAGTGGATCCGACAAGCGGAAGCTCTCGATCCCGTCTTCATAATCGTCAATTCAGGGTTTAACGATGTGGAATAACTTTTCAGCAACAGCGTTTGCGATGGCGTTTTGTGCAATATTTGCGATTGGATGTGATTCCGTTTCCGAACGGAGTTCTGCCGATCCGAAACCGATCTGGTACGAGCCTGAGCAGGAATCGGCAGCTCCAGGCAGCAGCCCGGTTTCCCCTGCACTGGAAGCAGTGTTTGGAACAGATACTTCGGCTGAGTTAGCTGTTGTTTTGGAAGAGCCGAAAAAAGAGGAACCGGTTCGGGAAAAAGAAAAATCGAAATATGGTGTTTGTGCCTCTTTGAATGGTTTCCGACCATTTCCTGATGATGATCCGTGGAATCAGGAGATTTCTAAAAAAGAGGTCGATCCCAATTCAGACCGCATTTTAGCTTACATTGGACTGGGAGGACGGCTGCATCCCGATTTTGGTTCGGGAACGTGGGGCGGGGGAATCATTGGGATTCCGTATGTGGTTGTGCCTGGCGATCAGCCGCGCGTCACTGTTGAATATCAAGCCTATGGCGATGAAAGTGATCCGGGACCGTATCCGATTCCGTTTGATACCCCGGTTGAAGGAGAGCCTTTAACAAATGGGGATCGGCATGCGATTGTTGTCGATCGCGATAATTTTATGCTCTATGAATTGTATCGTGCGTTCCCGAAAAAAGGGGGAGCAAAATGGCTTGCCGACAGCGGGGCGATATTTAATTTGAAGACGAATACAAAACGGCCTGTCGGCTGGACAAGTGCCGATGCGGCGGGGTTGCCCGTGTTTCCGGGGTTGGTTCGTTACGATGAAGTTGGCGAACGGAAAGAAATTCGACACGCGCTCAGATTTACGCTGGCTAAAACCCGCAGAGCGTATGTCGCGCCGGCGAGTCACTGGGCCAGTTCAGATGATAACGAATTATTGCCGCCCCTGGGTATGCGGGTTCGGTTGAAAGCGGATGTCGATATTTCCAAGTACCCTGCTGAGGTGCAGGTGATACTGGAAGCGTTAAAGAAATACGGCATGATTCTGGCAGATAACGGTTCAGACTGGTTCATTTCCGGAACGGCTGATGATCGTTGGGATAACGATGTGATGAGTGCTTTGAAAAAGATAAAAGTGCGGCACCTGGAAATCATCAAGATGGAAAAGATCGTCACGCCTTATTCGCTGTAGCATTGTATCATTGAAACAAAGCGGCGTAGCGTGCGCTGTGCGTACCGCATTTGCGTGGTAATACATGCTACAATGGCAATGTTGTCTTTGCGGGAGAGTCGAAAATGGTACGCACAGTAAGTAGGGTGTGCTGTGCACACCAATTGTGATTCACAACTAATGAGAATATAGCCATTATAGCATCCATTGCTCTTCAATCGTGGTACGCACAGCGTACCCTACGCCCTGTAATCATTCACTCAACAGGGGCTAGTTCGTCGTTGATCAGGTCGATCATTTGACGCAGGCGACCGATGTCTCTGCGGTTGAACTGGAGCATTAACCGCGGTAGATCGATCAAGTGTTCGTCATCTGCTTCGAGGTGATGAGCGGTTGTTTTCTCGATTTTTCCGGATTCACAGATTGAACCGAATTCGTCGTTCAGGCGTTCGACCAGTTCATCAGACGGTTCGAAGTGCAATCGTAAAACGAGCTTGCCTCGCACATAGCGCATGCTGTTATAGACGGCGTAAAATTTCATGATTTCTTCGACAGCATCATCGACATTATCGGTGATGTGATACAGCGAGGTATCGTCGGGTGAAATCAAGCCGGATTGAATGAGTTCGTCATTCACGAACTGGCTCCAGTCGTCCCAATATTTTTCTTTGGGGTCTCCGATGAGAATGATAGGCATTAAATCTCGTTTGCCGGTTTGAACCAGCGTGAGTGTTTCGAGGCATTCATCTTGTGTGCCGAACCCGCCGGGAAAGACAGCGATTGCGTGGACCTCTTTCACGAACAGGAGTTTGCGTGTGAAGAAGTATTTCAGGTTGACCAGTTTGGGATCGCCTTTAATGACATGATTCGCTTCCTGTTCGAAAGGAAGCATGATGTTCAACCCCATCGACTGGCTCGCGCCGGCTCCCACGTGAGCCGCTTCCATGATGCCGCCGCCTGCCCCAGTCACGACATACCAACCTTCTGCCGCCATCCGTTTGCCGTATTCAACCGCCATCTGATAATTCGGGTCGTCTGGCTGACAACGGGCAGAACCGAAGACCGTCACTTTGCGGTTTCGACGATAAGGCGTGAAGACCTTGAAGGCGTAGCGTAATTCTTTGATCGAACGAGAAATGATTTTCAAATCGCCTCGTCGTGCGCCGTCTTTCTTCAGGTCGTCTGCGGTCTGTTTAATTTCGTCGATCAGCCGTTGTGTCTCTTCTTCCTGGGGGCTGATCGGTTCGATGTACGATTCTTCGACATCCTGAAAAACGATTTCCTCTGAAAGTTTTGGATCCGCGTGTTTTCGTTTCTTTTTATGAGACATCCCTGTTCTCTTTTCTTCCAGATTAATGAATGGGTGCTGTTATTGGGTTGCTGAATAGATAGAGGTTCCCTCGTTCCCAAGCTCCTGCTTGGGAACGCAAGGGGCAGAAGCTCCTGCTTCATGCCGGTACTGAAAGTCATCGAAAGCAATTAAAACTTACCGGAAGGAGAACCTTCCCAGCCGTCCGTTCCCAAGCAGGAGCTTGGGAACGAGCAGAAAGACGATTAAGTGCGGATAGAATTAGTAGATCACATTCCCGGCTTCTTGTGACTGCGTCACCCAGACACTTCGTCTCTGGGTCATCCAGATCGGCTGCCAGTGACACTCGAAAGTTACCCAGGTTACCACTGTTCCGGCTCGGGTTGCTCAATAGGATGAGATTCAGGATAAGGCATCCATTGCCTGTTCTCGGGTTTCGTAAATGGCCCAGAGCGTATCGAGTGCGGTAATTCGCAGAAGTTCAACCGCCATGTTGTTGGCCCCACACAGAACGAGTTCCCCGCCACGACTTTTGACGAATTTATGACAGCGAAGCAGCAGCGCCAAAAAGACGGAACCAAAGTAGCCAACTTCGCTGAGATCGACAATTACCAACGGCACGGGTTGCTCTTTCAGCGGAGCCATGATTAAATCGGCTGCCTGCTCGATGAGATCCCAGTTCATCGATTCGATATTGCTTGCGGGTGTCACAACGACTATTTCGTTATGCCATTCCAGACGAAAATCTTCCTGATCGGTCATAGTTGGATGATTCCAGTGAACAGGGTTTAACAGGATTTGATTAGTAGTAAAATTTCAGGCAAAAACCCAAGAGATAAGTAAGTAGATGAAACTTATTATAAAGAATAATCCCGCTGCGGAAAAGCCCCTTCAAACATCAGATCAAGAATTCAACATTTTGCTATCTTCTTAGTATCAGAGTAGCAGGGTGGGCGTTAAATTAAGTATTGATTGGGAATAGAAATAAAAAATGGAGCTGCGGTGAAGATGAAAAATAAATTGGCCTGGGTGTTTGCAGGAATATTTGCTGCCGTTGTGATCGCAATAATTTCTGTCTGGTTACCCGGCCCGCTGAAAAAACTGGGATTATTTTCGTGCCTGCTGGGAGCTGTGATCGGGTACGCTCTTTGGAAATTGAGAGAAGTGTTCGAGTTCACAAAACAAGGAAGCGAAAAATGGTTCGCCTTTTTGTTGGGGGGATTTGCAGAAGGAGTACGAATTTCAGAATCGTATCGCATTCATTTAGCAGAACAGCAACGCCGATTAGCCGAAGAGATGGAAAAGTTGCCTGGGATGTTTCCGACCTTGAAGACGGAATTAACCGAGCGAACCAAACAGGGATTTTCAGACTTCCTATCGCTGAGATATTCCGCGCTTTCAAATAACCTGGAACAGAATGCCGCAGCCTGGGTACTTTTTGCGATGTTCGCGTTCGAACTGCTTCTCGCTTCCGGGGCAGCTTTTTTTGTGTATCGTTATCTGTTTCAACAGGAAAAACAAAGTGCAGACGAGTCGGGTGAGTGAATGGTGGACGGATAAAGTACAATAAACGGCAACGCTCATCCATATTCAGGGAATTTGTTTATCGCAAGTTTAATAACCTTCAGTATGAGGCGACCTTTACCGGTATGAGGGTTTGCGAGTTTGTTCCATAGGTTGAAATGATATGTAACGGGAGCATGTTCCGGTTGGTTAGAAGGCCAGGGGTATTCTGGGTTTGGACCATGATTGGCAAGACTCGGTGCCATGTTTTCCAATTCGTAGGCTAATACCAGTGCCTTTTGTTTCCAGTTTTTGAAGTCTTGTTCTCTCTTGAAGCCAAGTAAATGGGCTATTCGCCCCTCTGAACTGGCAGGTGACTTTAGCTCTCGCAAAAATTGAACGAACACTCGATGAGTTAATTTTTCGGGCGGTTTGCCCGACCTCCAAAAATAAGCTTTGGCGATTTTTTCGGTTGCCATTTGCAGGTAATGAAGTTGATGGCAAGCAGGGACTTTATTTTTTCGAAGTAGTTCAAAAATATCGTAATCTGATTGAGCTTGCAGCCACCACAATTTTTGGGAAGCATTCATACGGCTTCCTTCCTCTTGCCCAAAGATATTGCGCTATTCGTTGTCCAATGATTTGGCAGAAGCAAAGAGCCATTCTTGATTTCTTCCCATTGCTTTGGGGTAACATCCAAAACAAGTAATCTGTGTGCAGGTTCGGCTTCTCTGTCAATTCCAAAATCAAATGGTTCCAGTTGGTCACCCATCCATTCTGGAATCAAGTCGTTGATATAAACGAGACGTATTTCATTGTCCGTAGCTCCCTCTGGAAGATAAAAGGCCTCCACAACAGCTGGGTCAACACTCAGGTGTTTCTTGGCATACGTCCTCGCCAATTGCTCATTGGTTATTTTCATGTCGTTGTATCCTTTGCACATATTACCACTGCATCGATTGTACGATGCAGTAAAGAACATGGCAATATGTCGCTGTTTATTTTCGCTCAATGTTCTGAATGTATCGGTTATGACAATTAAAATGCCTTATTTGTGGTTCTGTTATGAACTCATTAGCGGCATGTTGCTTTTTTGCAACATAGAGTTGAGAGACTTACGAGATTCCCCTCTCTCAACAGGTGACTGCACGATGTCTGATCTGATTCAAACGGAAGGTCATTCTTCCAACGGTAATTCTACGACCACTTTTCCCGTTGATGGCACATCGATGGGAGACGATTTTGTTCTGGTCGATATTGAATCTTTAATTCTTGATCGACCGATTAAATTTCCTGTATACGATCAGTCAGGAATTCTGCTGCTGGCAAAAGATTCGGTCATCACGCCGAATTTTCGCCGCATTCTTCGTCAGAGAAAAATCACCAATGTGCGATTGCACAGCGACGATGCAGAGATTATTTCTACCACGCGGGTGATGGGCAA
>JAJRTM010000681.1 GCA_024278285.1 Planctomycetota bacterium | reverse complement strand
GTAATCGATATCGCCATTGGTCGGTTTGAAATTGAGTGCCTTATCGATAAACCGATAAGCAGCCAGACGGTCTTCCGTCGGAAAATCATGCGCACAAAGTGGATAACGAACCTGCAAATTGTTTTCCGCCTTATACAACTTAAAGATTTTCATTGCTTCGGGAATCGCCTTCTTTACTCCTTTGACTTCAAAGTTAGAATCTTCCACCGGAGAGACCGAAAGAAACGCCCGCGGTGCCAACGTCGCGATCAATTCGGGAAAATCGAACGGAACCAGATCGGGATTCAATTTGTAGATATCTCGAATGCGGGGCATGTAACGATCACTCGTCCAGCCGGCGATTTTCCCCTGATAGTAATCGTGAAACGGCGTCCATCCGCAACTTGAAACAATCGCTTTGACACGCTCATCAAACAGACCCAGGAAAATTGCGTTATGCCCGCCAAGTGAATGTCCGATCGTTGCAATCTGTGCCGGATTGACTTCAGGAAGTGATTGCAGGAAATCGACACAACGCATGTGATTAAAGATCGCTTTCATCGAACCGGAAACATAACGGTCTTTTGAAAAGTCGTATTTATTGTAATCACCAAAAGAAGGGTAATCGGGACAGATAACAACGTAACCGCGTTTCGCCAGTTCCAAACCGTATTGCCGATTCAACCGCGGTCCTTCCCCGGCGACAATTCGCTTCCCCTGTGCCCCCGTTGGATGTAGCGCAACAACGCCGGGAACTTTCTCTCCTTTTTTCAATGTGGTCGGCAAATAAAGATCAACTGGCAAACGGTCCCCTGTTTCGGCAACGAATGTCAATGTTTTGCGAACATAGCCTTCCCCATTTTTTGTTTCGGTTACTTGCACATCAAAAGCGGGCAAGTTCTTACGACTGGGGAGTGGTCCCATCACTTTTTGTACGTCTTGGAGAATCTGTTTCTTTCGCTTTTCCCAGGTTTCGAGATTATCAATTGGAACCGTCTTGCCATTTTCATCCTGATAGAAACTGAGCTGACGATGATCAACGGAATTGTTTTTCGAATTCGCCACAGAAGTTTTCGGTTTCCCGGAAACTGCTTGCATAAAAAGTATGAGTGAAAGTAAACCGACCGTACAGAAGGCAATAAATGGGGAGAGCGTTTTCAACTGTTCACCTCGGTTTCTGAAGCAAGTGGGGAAGGAAAGATTAGTTGTGGTACTTTTCAATACTCTACCCGATTGATTCTTACCTGTTTTAGTTTTGTTTGCAAGTAATTCGAAAGGGAGCAAACCAGGCTTTTTTAATTCAATACAAATTCATCTTTAATTCAACACAAATTCATCTCGCCTCGACTTCCCCAATTTATTTTTTATTTCTTTTATAAAGGCGATTATTTTTAATCGACTAAAATGCAACAGACTGCTATTATTCATTTGTGCTGACTGTCCTTGCGTCCAAAGGGAGTGTCGTTTCTAATGTTTAAAAGCAGAAGTGTCGAGAGTAGGCAAGCCTTAGATAATCAATCAGAGAAGAGAGATACTGACTTCCCATCAATGAGGTCAACAATTATTGGACCACGAATGCAAAGTGATCAGGCTGCTGTCGTTGATCAAGTTGCTGCCGTTGTACAGCGTTATACGTTGGTTTCGAAACTGGGGAGTGGTGGATTTGCCGAAGTCTGGAAGGGATACGACAATACGCTGAAGCGTGAAGTTGCAATCAAAATCCCTCATGATAAATACTGCAACGATCCCGGAATGCTTAAAAATATCCAGGCCGAAGCAGAAAAACTAGCCAGTTTGAATCATCCCGGCATTGTTTCCATTTACGATATATGCAATCAAGATGGAAAACTGATTATTGTTTCAGAGCTTAAAACGGGGGGCACCCTGGCTGAGCGTATGAGACTTGCAAATGATCGTTTTGGCTTTGACGAAGTTGTTGACTGGGTCGCGTCGCTTGCTGAATCATTGCATGTTGCCCATCGAAACGGTTTAATTCATCGCGATATCAAGCCGGGAAATATTCTGTTTGATGGTCATGGGCAACCGTCGATTACCGATTTTGGTCTTGCCTGTACCGAACAGGATCAACTTTTTGAATCTAAAGCGATCATAGGAACAATTTCTTATATGTCCCCTGAACAGGCTCAAGGGAATAACAAACTGCTGAACCCACAAACTGACATCTATAGTCTGGGTGTCATCCTCTACGAACTGCTGACCGGACGGCTTCCATTCGTATCTGCGTTTATTCTGGATTATCAAGATCAGGTCGTTAATCGTCCTCCCAGACCACCTCGAACAATCGAAGATAGCATTCCTGCCGAGTTGGAAAAAATCTGCCTGAAGTGTTTAGAGAAAGCCCCTGCTGATCGATACACAACAGCAAAAGATCTGGCTAAGGCTCTGCGTGGCTCGCTCGATTCCGGAAATAAAAATAAAAATAAAAACAGACACCTTGTTCTTCTGGCAGTTCCATTTATTGTGCTCGCTGGATTTGCAGCCATGCTGCTTAATGCCGCAAAAGCACCGGAAGAACAAAACAACCTTGCAGCACTGCCGTTGCTCTCCTCAGAAGCAATTAACGAAAGCGAGCCAAACATTTCGTCAACGAAGTTAAGTAAAGAAATTGTGAAACTGGCATACCAAAAACCAGTCGTCACTTTGACCCCCCTAGTTTGGCCTCAGGATTATGGCGTTTCAGATTTCAGTGTTTTCAAAGGCAACAGTGCCGTTCGATTTAATGCAAAAGGTGCTGGTCTTATGGGGTTCAATGCTCCTCAATCAAAGATTCAATCATTTGATGTAATTGTCAATCGACAGTATGAATTATTTGGGACTGGCGTCTTTTTTAACCATTATATAAATAATGAAAAGCAAAGAGGATATTTCGATACCGTACAGCTCAAAATGTTTGGTGAGAAACCAAACATGAAACTACACCTGTATCGAAAGGGGTACACTTACAATTTAAAACAGCCTGATTTCAGTAATTATGTTGACACAGAAACATCGAATAGAGTCAGTTTGGAAACTCCCGACAGATCACACGTCAGGCTTAGAATTATACTGGAGGGCACAAAGCTTCGTGAAGTATATGTGGATGGCAAATTATATAGTAAGATCTGTGATGCTAAAATAGACAGTGAAAAAAATCTGGAAAAAGAAACGAGCAACATTCCGTATGAAGTGGACTGTGGCCTCTTTGCGTTTAATTCCGTAGGGACATTTTCAAATTTAAGAATTAATGACCAAGATGTACTTGTATCGAAAGAGTGAACTTTTAACCAGAAAGCAGTTAAAATGGCAGTTAGTATTTCAAGTGTTACCAGGAACGGGGATGATGTTGTCGTTACATTTAGCGTCACGCCGACAACGAATTTGTATGCAACCTATGTTAAGGTTTACGATGACGATGGAACAACACATAGCTGTTCCACTATAGAGGGACAGGAAGCGACCAGTCCAGCCACAATTAATGCTCCTGAAAATGGGAACAAACGCAAAGTAGTTGTCTGGGCAGAATACCGTAACTCTACTTGCGGAGTCGATTTCGTTGATGAGCCGGTATGAGCAAATAAACTCTCAATATTAAATGTTCTAGAAGCCCCACTTTTAATCAAAGGGGGCTTCTTTTGT
>JAJRTM010000680.1 GCA_024278285.1 Planctomycetota bacterium | reverse complement strand
TTGGCTATGTACCAGGCGTCAGTTTTCGAGACGGGTTACGAATAACTGTTGAAGCTTATGCAAAATCACTCTCTGCAAATTGTTGTGGCTGAAATGTAGGAGCCGCTGTGCGGACCGATTATTGATACCTCCAAAGACAAACGATGGTCCGCACAGCGGATCCTACTATAAATTACAAATCGAGTTCATTAAAAATTCTTGGCGAGAACAGTAACGTGAATTTCCCACTCAAAAATTCGAACCATCTGGATTCACCTGCGGGCAATCCTCTACTCAATTCATCAGAGCCTGTCGTCGATCTGGTTCAATTGGCACTGCGGAACATCTTCCTACTAATGCTTGCAGGAGTTTTGGGAGTTGCGATGGGAGTTGGCGTCTACAGACTGCTTGGCCCCAAGTATGTTGCTGACTCCAAAATTCTGGTCAAACTGAAGAACCCGATGCCTATTCAAACCGATGGTAAACAAATTGTTGTTGGCGAACGAAGCGCACATATCGAAATTATTCACAGCCCCAAAGTGGTCGAGCGGGCTGTTCGCGATTCCCAACTGGATCAGCTTCCCAGTCTTGAAGGAAGCGATGATCCGGGCCAAGATATTATCGATGGGTTGAAAATCACCCGAATAGCCGGGGAAGATCACCATCAACTTAATATTCTGGAGTTACAGTACACATCGAAAAAAAGAGAAGACTCCAAGATCATTCTGACAGCGGTCATCAAAGCGTATGATGAGTATCTCAAGGATGATGCGGAAAACAGCTATAACGAGCTTTCACGACTTTTGAAGCAAATCAACAAGGAACTCAAACCCCGTTTGCAGGAGAAAGTGGATGAATATCAGAAGTTTCGCGAATCTGCCCCGTTAATCTGGAAGGCTCCTCCTGGAGCAGACGCCGGTCCGAATGATGTCATGAATATTCATCAGCAGCGTGTCCAGGCGATTGCCACGGAACGAGTCAAAGTGGAACTACTCAGACAGGAAGTTGCTTCCCGGGTTTATACGTTGAATGATGCCATTAAACGTGGGGAATCTCGTGAGGCATTGCTGCTTCTTGTGAAAACTTTCCTGATGAAAGAGCAACAGACGAATACGCAAACGGTCGTCACAGGAGAATCTCAAAAACAACAACTCGACACTCAGTTACTACCACTTATTCTGGAAGAACAACAACTGCTCGAACGATTCGATGTCAATCACCCTAAAGTGATTAATGTTCGCGAACGGATGCAGCGAGTGATCGACTACTACCATCAGCAAGGAGTTGACCTTCCATCGACAACCGTTGCCAAAGATGGTTCGCAGAAACCTGTTGCAATAGACCCGGTGCAAACATACTTAATTGCATTAAGCCAGCAGGAACAAGTTCTTAATAATCGTTTAGAAGAACTGGAAAAGCTCTACCTGGCATCAACTGACAAAGCGAAACTATTTTCTCGATATGAAGCAAAAGATCAAATTCTCAGCGACGAATTAAAGCGAATTAAAGCGATTCACGATATCGTTGTCAATCGAATTGAAGAACTGACACTGGTACGCGACAAGGGGTACATGCTCCAGCAAATTTCGCCAGCTCGTGCAGAAAGCGATCTCAAACGGATCATAAAAATATTGGGAGGATGTCTTATCTTTGTGATGGCGTCAGCTTACGGATTGCTCTTCTTGCGAGAAATAAGAGATACTTCGTTACGATCGTTGGGCGACCTGCAAAATCTGACATCAGTACCAATTTTGGGAGCACTTCCCGCGATTGCCAATCCATCCAAGAATCTCGAAGCGGCTCGGCAAACCGGATTGGCTCCGATGCTGTATTACTATCACGATCCAGGTTCGCCGGAAGCCGAAGCGTGCCGATCGGTTCGATCAACCTTCTTCGTTCGCACCGGCGATGCCAATGCACGCATCGTGCAGTTTACCAGTGCAGAACCGAGCGATGGCAAAACAACCTGTATCGCGAACCTGGCTATTTCCATTGCACAAGCTGGAAAGAAAGTTCTGCTCATCGATGCTGATTTGCGTCGCCCCATGATTCATCGCCTGTTTGGATTACGAGAGGATATCGGTTTAAGCGAAACTCTCAGCGGAGATATTGAACTGAAAGATGCCCTTCAGACAACATACATCGAAAATCTTTCCATACTCACCGCGGGAGTCATTCCGCCCAAGCCGGCAGAACTTCTCTCCTCGGCGAAACTTCACTATCTGCTCGGAGAAGCCGCCCGAGAATACGATTTTGTCCTGATCGATTCGCCACCTGTCCTGGCTGTTTCCGATCCATTCATCCTGGCACAATCTGTTGATGCTGTGATGCTGGTGGTAAGAATGCACAAAAATCGACGACCATCGATTAAGCGAGCCTTGGAACAATTTGAAGCCCACGGAATCGATTTGCTGGGAACCATCGCCAATGGATTGCAGGATAAATCGGGCGAGTACCTTTATAAAGGTGGCTACGCCGGCGGATACAGTAGTAACCCCCTCGCCCCTAAAAAGAAGAAATTGGCAAAAACAACTTAGGATCGCTCGAACAATTACTGTCGTCTCTTCAATCTCTCGTTTTAATCGTGTATTCATCGCAAGGATGGCCCAGACGCAAAGCGTCTGGGTGGCGAAGCCACAAGAGGCCGG
>JAJRTM010000679.1 GCA_024278285.1 Planctomycetota bacterium | reverse complement strand
TTGAGAATCCCTTTCAGGTAAGCATTTATTTTATCCGTAACCTGCCGATTAACCAAATACGCTAGCTGCATTTCGTGCGTTGTCCGCTGCTGTTCAGGCTTAGCCATAATTTCCTGAATATCGGGCGGGAACATTTTAATCTGCTTGCCAGCCACCGATACCAATCTCTCTTTAAGATAGTCATCGATTTTCGCTCGGAGATCAGTCGTCTTTTCCTGCCAGATTTCCATCTTGCGGTCGTACTCTCCCTTTTGTGCGGGCGTTGCAAGTGGCACATCATCTTTGGGAAGTAGCGGCGCAAAGAATGCTTTCAATCGGAAATAATCGTCTTGCGGAATCGGATCGAATTTGTGATCGTGACAACGGGCGCAACTCATTCCCATGCCCAGGAAAACTTCGCCGGTTGTATCAGTGATGTTATTCAAAATGTCGTCCCACTGAGTACGCGCATCTCGCTGATTATACTCGTAGATGTAATGCCGCAGGTAACCGGTTGCGACCTGCGCACTCGGATCGTTTGGTGCAATTTCATCCCCCGCGAGTTGCTCTCTTACAAATTGATCGTAAGGTTTATCCGTATTAAATGATTGCACGACATAATCGCGATAATTCCAGGCGGTAGGGCGATACGCATCCTGATTGAATCCGTCCGATTCGGCATAGCGAACCAGGTCCAGCCAGTGCCGCCCCCACTGTTCCCCGTAATGCGGACTTTCCAGCAGGCGATCAACCACTTTCGCAAACGCGACCTCATCCGTAGCGGAATCTGCCAGAAAGTTTTCGACTTCTTCAGGAGTCGGAGGCAGCCCGGTTAAATCGAACGATGCACGGCGTATCAGCGTCAGACGACCTGCCGCTGGTGCAGGAGAAACCCCCGCCGCCTTCATCTTACGATAAATAAATCGATCCACCGGATTTTTTCCCCAGCGGGCATCAGCAACTTCAGGCACAGCAGGATTACCGACCGGCTGAAATAACCAGAATGCCCGATCCTCATCGGTGAACTTCATTTTACTCGAAGCGATCCAGTCGAACGGTTTTTGTTTCGCCGTCGTCGTTGGCCACGGTGCTCCCATTTTTACCCACTTCGTCAGTACCTCTATCGAGGCTTCATGGAGTTGTTTATCTGGAGGCATTTCAAACGATTCATGATTGATCGCATCGATCAGCAAGCTATCATCCAATTTCCCAGGTACAACCGCTTCACCGCTTTCGCCTCCCTTAAGAAGTGCATGCAGCGAATCGATTCGCAACTCTCCTTCCTGTTTTTCCGCCCCATGACATTTATAACAATGGGTCGCCAGTAATGGTCGCACTTCCGCTTCAAAGAACTTAGCCTGTTCTTTGGTTGGAGTCATAACTTTTTCTTCTGCCAGGGCAAGAGAAACATTCATGCTCAGCAGGAAAAGAAGACTTAACGCTAACGAATAAAAACGCATTTTTATGTCCTGTCCCGGATAAATTGTAATTTAATAAGTCTTAGGCGAGCCGGGTCAGTGATGACCCCGGTAACTTTCGAGTAAGATTAAACGCCGACAATGCGACAGCATAATGACCAGGGGGTTAACACCCCCGGCTCGCCCAAAATTACTCTGGAAATCCTGCGATAAATACCGGGTCGAGGTGTCCCCCTTTGACCATGGCATCCTGCAGAAACAGTTCACTCACTTTTTCGCCTTCCCGGTAACCTAAATCGGAAAGATCGATTCCGGTCGCCAGCGCCTTCGCGCGGACGGTATGTAACATGCCGCCATTATTTTCGGTTGTCTTTAATTGATCGAGTGAATTCACAACATCCTTAAAAATATAAAGTTTGAACTGGTCGATCATTAACGCCTCTGCGGAAGAAAGATTGATATCAAATTTTCGAATCGTATGAGAACGTAAGCCTGCCTTGAATTCGAGCGGACTGACATGAAACTGATCGCCATGCACCGGATGAACGATAATATGCAAGTCAAACAAAACAATGTCCGGCCCGGGACCATTCACAACGGGCGAACGAAACCGAATCGCCATGCCGGGCGTGTTGAGTTCCTCTTTCTTTTTCGGCGAATTGATCACCGCGTCTGTATAAAGCGGCATCACATTTCCGCCGGGGTTAATGAGCCCCGTTGTCAGCGAAACATCTGCATCCAGTAATCCCGCTCCAAATGTTTCGGGAAGCGTTTCAGGTGAATCATCAAGCCCGGTGGTCAAGTATCCCCGCCCACTCGGAACGCCTTTGAAGTGAATTACCTCGATACCGATTAGCTGATCCACCTGATAATTGAACTGCTTACCTCCCCGCTGCACGGTGATGCCTGTCAGGTTTTCTGCTCCCCCATGCGGCCCGATGGACGCACTATATTTAACGATACGGTCCGGCAACTGGCTGGAATATCTGGCTTGATCAAACGGAATGTTTTTTTCGATCATTTGATGATCATGAATGTACCGCTTCGCCATCCCTTCGGTCAGCCGGGTCGCTTGTCGATTCGCTGCCGGTATTGTTTCAACAGAATGAACTTCCGCTTCCCCTTCAATAACCTGCACATCGGTCTGACCACTTTCCCCGACATTCACGCAAAACCGCGTGCCAAGATCGACCACGCGAGACAAAGGCGTTTTCACCACAAACCCTTCCGCCCCTGCCGGTGCATGAACAGAACAGGTTCCATAATCGACCGAAAGAGATTCCTTTCCCGTCAATTCAAAAACGGCTGGGCCTTTCAGGATAACCTCTGCTCCGCTTTCAAAAAGAAGCTGAAGTTCCCCCTCGGTT
>JAJRTM010000678.1 GCA_024278285.1 Planctomycetota bacterium | reverse complement strand
GTGCATTCAGGCGGTTGTTCTGTTTATGCTCTCTGAACTTTTTCTCTAGGATATTCCCGTTGGGAATGTCTCTCCAGTTACAGCGACAAAGGAAAATGAGATTGAGTTTCCGGCTTCGATAATCGATGCTAGATCTAGGAATCAGAGTTTTTCATGGTGTAAAACAATCCTTACGTTTTATTCCAAACGAATAATGAATTCCAAAATGAATGAAAGGCTTTCCCGGCCTCGGCAAAGAAAGCTTAGTCTATCGGGCGTGTTTGTCTTTTTAAGACGACAACCATGTTTACCCGATTTTTAGTTTCCCAAGTGATACCTAGAACTGGAAGAGTGCCATGGCGGCTTCATCAGGGCGAGTTACAGGCGTGCATATCTGGTTGTTCTTTTTTGGAGCTGCCACTGCGGTATTCGCAGGGATGTGGTACATCCAGCTTCGCGAACGTGAAGAACTCGTAGCTGCTAAAAAAGCAGCGGAAACAACTGCTTCAAACAGCGAAACGGCACTACGTAGTCGGCTTGAAGAAATCGATGCCCTGCTCACAACGATCGGGCATAAATTTGACAACAACCAGATTGGTGTTGGAGAACTGGATAATAAAACAAAAGTCATCGGTGCGATGCTGGACGATATTCGAACCTACGGCGGTGACGTTGCTCAGGAAACTTACTCTACAACGATTGTTGCCTTGAGAAACGAACTGGACAACCTGAGCAAAAAACGCGATCAGGTTCAAAATGAGTTGGTTCAACAGCAAAATGAATATCGCTTACTGCAGGAACAGTGTAATACACGTGTCGAAGGTTTCCAGACGGCGACAAATAAAGCAAACAGCGATTTGCAGGATCAAATAAAATCGTACGAAGAGAACGTTGCGACAAAGGATGCGGAAATTGCAGAACTGCGGGCGAATTATGCAGAGATCCAACTTGAAAAGGAACAGGAGCAAGAAGCGTTCGCAGCGCAGCTTAAAAAACTGAAAGGAAAAGTCGGAGCCCTGACCGGCCTTAACGTTATCCTGAATGAAAAGCTGGAGAAAATTGAACAGGTCAGTTTCGAGCGACCCGATGCAACAATTGTTAATGTCGATAATGCCACAAAACTTGTCTGGTTAAACATCGGCTCACGCGACAAACTGCAACCGCAAATCACCTTTTCTGTTTACGATAAAAACAACAAAGGAGTAGGGCGTACCAGCGAAGATATTAAAGCTCAAATTGAAGTGACCCGAGTTTGGGAAGACCGGGCAGAAGCGAGAATCATCAAGTCTGATATCCATCGTCCGATTGCCCCCGGAGATGTCGTTTACTCTCCTTTATGGGAAGCGGGACGATCTTACAACTTTTCGTTTATCGGGTTTATCGATCTTGATGGTGATGGAATTTATGACCGGGACTTACTCCACGATTTAATTGCAGCCAACGGGGCTGAGATTGACAATGAAGTGGGAGACGATGGCGAGTGGATTGTCCATCAGGGAATCAGCGTCAATACGAAATTTCTTGTTGTCGGTGAAATTCCAGACCCTTCAAAAACAAAACGAGAAGAAGAAAAAGAGAAGTACACAAAAATTGCTGAGAAGCATTCAGAATTGAAAAACAGTGCCAGAGAACAAGGGACAAGAGTAATCAGCCTGACTGATTTCCTCTCTTACATTGGATTTAAGCCCCAAAGACGCCTTTTCATTCGCGGTGCCGGCGGCAGAGGCTACACTCTTAAAGCAGGCTCTCGCAGTACCGGCGTGAACGAGAATCTGGGCGACCGTAGATCAACCGGGCGAGTTTCAGGAGTCTTTAACAGCAAAAAAACGGGGCAGAAAAAGTCCAGCGGTAAAACAAGCGGTGCCTATCGCCCGTAGTTCTTAGTGCGATCAGCTGGATCAAGCCCCAGCATTGTGGCTGGAACCTTGTCGTCACTCACATTTTTGACACTAAATTGGGTGCCACTGCTGGCTCGTCCAGCAGTGCGAATTACGACTGAATTTCCTATTACTATAGGGAACCTCTATTTATTCAAAAATTTCCTACTGGACGGAGGGTAGACATTCTTGTCTGCCTACTATACAGCATGCTCAAACGAGACAGACAGGAATGTCTGTGCTCCTTTTGAATAAATAGAGGTTCCCTATAGAATTTCAGGCGAATGAACATCACTGAAATTCGGCAATAGCGGCTGACTCTTTCAGAAAATCCCACCATCATCTCCGCGACCTCACTGCTGGGCAAGCCAGACAGTGGCACACGAACCAGACAGTGGCGCGAAACTGTTATTGGTTTGGCTCCGTAGAAATCGCATTCTTTTCGAGCCATTCAACGAGTTGCTCGGCAACGTGAGTTTTTGTGCCAGCCCAGGCCGCGATCGTGGAGCCGGTTTCGTCAAGCAGTTCGACACTGTTCTTTTCAGAGGCAATTGCATCGGGACGATTGAGTACAATCCAGTTGCAGTTTTTTCGGCGAAGTTTTTGTAAAGCGTTTTCGCGTTCATTTTGTGCTTCGAGTGCAAAGCCAAGAATCCAGTGCGATTTCTTTTGCTTTCCCAACGCAGCAAGAACATCATCGGTTTCAATCATGTCCAGAGAAATCGGCGAGCCGGTTTTAGAGATCTTTCCTGCAATGCGCCGGTGCGGTTTGTAATCGCAGACGGCTGCTGCTGCAATCACACCATCGCAATGCGGAAACAGTTCCTGGCAAACCTGCATCATTTGATCGGTCGATTCCACCGCATGAAATTCGGCGCCAATGGGCGGCGCCAGCGATACCGGCCCGCTGACCAGAACAGCTTCGTAGCCTGCGTTAAGAATCGCTTGAGTGATGGCGTACCCCATGCGACCGCTACTCGCATTGGAAATGTAGCGCACGTCATCAAGATATTCCCGTGTTGGGCCAGCCGTCACCAGAATTCGCATTATTCGTCTCTCTTGGTGAATTCGACATCGATTATTTCATTTCCTGCATCATCAACACGACGTGGCGGTTCCTCGAATGGAGAATCAGCAGGTGGCGAATCGAAGGGTGTGAATTCCTGATGTTGAAATTGTTGGTGAACCGTAAATTTTGCTTTTTGCGTGATCGTTTGACGCAACGCTTTTCTGACGAATGATCGAAAAAGAGGCCAGAGCAGTAAAAAACCAACCAGATCGGTCAAAATACCTGGCGTGATTAACAACGCTCCTGCGACCAGGATCATCGCTCCATCCATCAATGAATCGGTCGGCGGCTTTCCTTGCGACATTTCTTTCTGGATACGCTTCGCGATCATCAAACCCTGCCAGCGAACCAGCATTGTCCCGATGACGCCGGTGAACAGGATCAACGCAATCGTAAAGGCCCATCCATGTAATGACGCCAGCTTAATGAGCAGAACCAGCTCAATAAACGGAACCAAAGTGAACAATAAGAATAAGCGTAAAAACAAATGAACGTCCTCCAATCGCCTTTATGTTACGGTAGCCTTCTCAAATTTGAAAGGAAAAGAAACAGACAACCGAACGATGCTTTCAAGCTCTAATTAAAAATCTATAGTAATTATTATTCGCGAGAAGAAAGTTGGTTTTGAGCGACCGCGATGGCTTTGAGTAACCCCTGGGCTTTGCTGAGTGTTTCGCGATATTCTGTTTCCGGATCGCTGTCTGCGACCAACCCACCCCCGGCTTGCACGTACACTTTTTGTCCCTGTTTAACCATCGTCCGCAGCGCGATACAGGTATCCATATCTCCTGTGAAATCGATATATCCAACAGCCCCGGCATACGGACCGCGTCGCGTTTTTTCAAATTCGTCGATAATTTCCATCGCGCGAACTTTCGGTGCCCCGGAAACTGTTCCCGCAGGTAAAGCAGCCCGTAACGCATCGAGCGCTGTCAAACCTGGTTTCAATTGCCCGGTTACATTCGAGGTGATGTGCATGACATGAGAATACCGCTCAACAATCATCACATCTTTCAGTTCCACACTATTATACTGAGCCACTCGCCCGACATCATTACGAGCAAGATCGATCAGCATCACATGTTCTGCCCGTTCCTTTGGGTCTGCCAGTAATTCTTCTTCCAACTGCTTATCTTGTTCCGCATTCGCGCCCCGCCGACGAGTTCCTGCCAAAGGGCGAACGGTCACTTTTCCATTTTCGACGCGCGTCATAATTTCCGGCGAACTGCCGATCAAATTCGCATCGGGTGTCATCACTAAAAACATAAACGGGCTGGGATTCACAACACGTAATGCTCGGTAAATTGCTAAGTCAGAAGCATCTGTTTCTATTTGCAACCGTTGAGAAGGGACGACCTGAAAGATATCTCCTGCTCGAATATATTCCTTGCACTTTTCACCAACCGCTTCGTATTCATCCTGCTGAAAATTTGAAGTCCACTCAAGGGGATCATCAGCAGCGAGCGTAATATCTTCAGGCGGAATCGGATGTGTATTTGTCGCTAGTTGGTTGCAAAGAGCATCAACTTTTTCAATAGCCTGCTCGTAAGATTGTTTCAGGTCTTCGCCATCTGTTCTCGCCATCGCAACCACGGCAACGGTTTTTTGAATATGATCGAAGATGACCATCTGATCGTAAAAGCCAAACAGCAAATCTGGAATATGACGATCATCTTTCGGTGCATTCGGCAAGTTTTCGACATAGCGCACAACATCGTACCCGGCATACCCAACCGCCCCCGCACAAAAACGAGGTAAATCAGGATGCGGAGCCATGCGGTATTTCGCAAGCATTTCATCAAGCAGTTCGAGAGGATCATCCCGCTTCAGTTTTTGCGTTTCACCTGCATCTGTTACTTCGACATCATTCCCCGATGCCTTGATGATTGCAAACGGGTTCGTTCCCAGAAAACTGAACCGCCCAATTCGTTCGCCGCCAACGACCGATTCAAACAGAAACGAATACTCCCCCTTTTCGATTCGTCGATACGCTTCGACCGGGGTGAGCGAATCAGCAGTCAATCGGCGATACACAGGCACCAACGGATAATCGGCTGCCTGCTCGCAAAAATCATTATATTCAGGGTGATGATTCATCGTACTGTTTTATTATCTTGCATATTCAACCGAACGGGTTTCTCGCATCACAGCTACTTTTACTTCGCCGGGGTAAGTCAAATTATTTTCGACTGCCTTGGCGATATCCCGGGAAAGCGAGGCGGCTTGTCGATCATTCACTTCTCGTGGATCGACGATCACTCGCACTTCTCGTCCTGCCTGCACCGCGTAACATTGTTCGACGCCGGGGAAGCCGCAGACCAATGCTTCGAGTTCTTCGAGACGCTTCACATATTTTTCGAGTGTCTCTCTTCTCGCTCCTGGCCGGGCAGCAGAAATGGCATCCGCGGCAGCAACCAGAACGGTGTAAATATATTCCGGGCGGATATCATCATGATGCCCGGCTGCGGCATGAACGACTTCTTCCCCTTCGTTGTACCGCTTGAGTAATTCCGCACC
This sequence comes from Planctomycetota bacterium, assembly GCA_024278285.1. Classification (GTDB taxonomy): domain Bacteria; phylum Planctomycetota; class Planctomycetia; order Planctomycetales; family Planctomycetaceae; genus Rubinisphaera. Next base: position 3,226 of record JAJRTM010000678.1, on the reverse strand, counting down.
AATCGCAGGATGCCCGCCTTCCATTTCGTGGTCGGCTGCTTTTCCGATATCGTGAGTAAACCCACATCGGCGAGCCAGATCGCCATCGAGTCCAAGTTGCTCCGCCATCATTCCGGTTAAATGAGAAACTTCAATCGAGTGACGCAAAACATTCTGTGAATAACTGACGCGAAAATTCATTCGTCCCATTAGTTGGATCAGTTTTTCATGCAGGCCAAGCACGCCTGCTTCCTGAGCCGCTTCCTGACCAAGCCGCATGATTCGCTCATCAATTTCTTTCTGACATTCGATCACAATTTCTTCGATACGGGTTGGATGAATTCGCCCATCTTGAATCAGTTTCCGCAGCGCCATTTTCCCGACTTCGCGGCGGACACTATCGAAAGCAGAAATGATGACCACGCCAGGCGTATCATCGACAATCACATCAACACCAGTCAATTTTTCAAACGCGCGGATATTACGACCTTCGCGACCGATAATTCTCCCCTTCATTTCGTCACTGGGAATATCGATACTGGCGACTGTTGTTTCAGAAGTGTGGGCAGAGGCATAACGCTGTACCGCCATGCCGATAATTTCGCGGGCGGTTTCATCGCATTTTTCTTTGACTTCCGCTTCATGCTTCATAATCAACTCGCCGGTCTCGTTGCGCAGTTCCGTGCTGAGTCGATTTAACAAGCGGTCGGCTGCTTCTTCTTTTTTCAAACCGCTGATCTTGTAAAGCTCTTCCTGCTCTTGTTTGATTACTTTCCCAAGTTCAGTTTCTTTCCGCTCAGCCCCTTTAATTCGTTCGGTTAAGCGGGACTGCATTGTTTCAACCATCCGCTCCCGTTTGTGCACATCTTCTTGTATTCCTTCAATGAGTGCTTCCCGCTTATCGAATTTGCGTTCCTGATCCCGTAACTCGTTACGCTGTACATTGAGTTCTTCTTCAAGCTGTTCGCGGCGTTTGAAGACTTCTTCTTTTGCTTCCAGTTCACCATTTTTGCGAATGGCTTCTGCTTCACGTTTCGCATCTTGAATGAGTTGATCACTCGTGCGGTAGCCTGCACCAAGCCGAATGCGATCAATGAAAAAACCAACCACCAAGCCGATCACTATCGCGACCCCGCCTGCAATATAAACTTCTGTTCCCATCGGTATGCTCCGTAGGGAAGACGCTTTGTCACACAGGATTGAGTTTACAGAAACCGAACAGGTTCAATATCAAGACGCACAATAAGCGAGCGGCAATAAACCTGAACCGTCTGCAGAAAAACCTGATAAGTACTCGGCCCGAATCGCAGATGAAATTTCATCGAAATTCAAAAGAGGAGACAGCAACAAAACAGTGATATTGGAATATCAAATGAGAGGGGAATCGAACGGCTAAACCTGAAAAGTGAGTTCCTCGCGCAGAACCGATTTACAACAAATCGGCTGCGTTGTTATTTCAACTTCTTTCAGGCAACAATTCATCAATCGATTGTGGGGAACCGCAGCTAATTGCAGAGAAACAACATTCCCGGAAAAAGAGGTATCGAAAAAACGATACTCTCCTGCCTTTGACGCAGTTTCTTCGCAAGGCAACTCGCAATGAAAGATCATCACGAATAACAAAAACAATCCCACACCTGTGAATAGCAGAAAACTCATCGTTCCATTCACCCTAACTTATTTGATTCCAGTCATCACTGCACGGTTACCGGTAGGTGCCAGTCCTGTCACTTTCCCGGCCATCTCTTCTCTTTTATTAATGCAGAAAAATTAACAAAATTCTGCTGCATCGGGAACTCGTCCTTAGTGACGAATGTCTCCCTTATTTATAGAGGTGTATTAAACTAACGATTCGCCGGCAGCCCACTTGGTAGACTCCCGGCGAATACTGGAATATCATACCCTCATACTAACAGACCTTGCACAGGATTCAACTCCGACCGTGCAGACCAAACAATTCCTGATTATATTATATTCTGGCGAACCGCCCGGGTGTACACTCCCGTATACTTCCCGAGAGGCCATCGTTGCGTAGTATCTTCTCAGTGAAACGCTGTGCAAAACTGGTAGGATTTTATTGAAATAATTGGGTAGCCCATCCGCTTTTAGCGGTTGGGTTGCGCAGCAAACAAGATGCTCTCGCCATGTGGGTTCCTTTTTTATTGGAAATTTCAATGATATTGAACGCACATGGCGCGAGCATCTTGTGCCTGGCGGCACCCAACCACTGAAGTGGTCGGGCTACCCGCTTTTTTGAATAAATTGTGGTCCCTTAACATTACCCTGCCTGCTGTTGCCATCAACCATGCACTCAATTGTCAAAAAATTACAGGAAGAGCTATCGCTTCAACTTTCCAAGACACCCAACAATCGAATTATTGCTGGTGTGTCCGGCGGAGCAGACAGCGTTGCGTTGCTGCGAGCTTTGCGTTCATTGCAAGACGAACTACAGCTTGAAATTTATGTTGCTCATTTTGATCACCTCACACGCAACGGACAATCTGGCGAAGAGTCCAAGTCGGTTGAATCTTTATCGAAGCAACTTCAGCTACCTTGCATTCTTGGTATGGCATGCGCAAATGGAAATCATTCCGAAGAAGCGATGCGCGAACTCAGGCTACGTTTTCTGATTGAAACTGCCGGGCAGCATCAAGCCGCATCAATCTGTTTGGCTCATCATGCAGATGATCAAGCAGAAACGATTTTGCATCACCTCATCCGAGGGACCGGCCTGCGGGGAATGATGGGAATATCTGCCAGTCGATCAGTTTCTGATCATGTCACCTTGCTTCATCCGATGTTAAAGGTCAGGAAATCAGAAATTCTGGATTACCTGGCATCGATCAATCAGACATTCTGTGTTGATGCGAGCAATCAGGATTTCCGCTACACCCGCAATCGCATTCGGCATCAACTGATTCCATTGCTTAACGATTTGAATCCTCAATCAGCAACGCACCTGCTTCAATTAAGCCAGCAGGTTGCAGAAACTTATGACTACCTTCAACTGAATACCGAAAAACTTTTTCAGGAATGCGTCATCAGTATCGATGACGACCTGGTTCGCCTTCACGCAAAACTTCTCCAGGAATCTCCTGCTGTGATTGTGCGAGAACTCTTCCGATTTATCTGGGTAAAGCTGCAATGGCCACGGAAGAAGATGACATTTTCTCACTGGGATAAACTGGCTCAGTTCGTCAAGAACGATCAAACACGAATCGACTTACCGGCTGCAATCACTGCCCGG